>JBEKVL010001135.1:0-2164 GCA_049514055.1 Tepidisphaeraceae bacterium
CGGCGCGGCCAATGCCGCTGCCTGCGCCTGTAACGACGGCTACCCTGTCCTCGCCGATGCTTGCACTGCTCTGACTCTTGCCTGCCACTTCGACCTCCTGAACAGTCGGAATGCTGGAACTTTATCGCGCTACCTGAGTCAAGCGGAGATGAGGAAGCGCCCGTCGTGCATGATCTGCTCTTCTCCGGATTTCGATTCGAGCCAGATGTTGAAGCCGAGTCCGACTACATCGATGTGCGTGCCGGAGGACCAGGGCGCGCCGGTGTGTTCGCCGTACGGATTGCCGAAGGCGATGTGAATGCCGGGAAACTTCTCGTCCTGGAGAATGTTGCCAATGATGCGTTCGACGCCGATGTTGGTGCCGATGGCGAACTCGCCGACGCGGTCAGAGTTTTCGTCGGTATGGGTGTAGGCCCAGAAGTCGGACTCGAGTTGCTTGTTGGCGGAAGAGCAGCTGACGATCCGGTTGGCGGCGATCTGGATAGTGAGCGGCATTGCGGCGAGCAGGCCATAGCGGGCACAGAGCCAGTCGCCCACTACACCATCAACGACGAACGTGCCGTTGACCTCGCCGGGGGTGGTGAAGCATTCGCCGCCGGGCAGGTTGCCCCACTTCTCCGGCGAGATGATGCCGGAGGTCTTGAACCACTTGTAGTCGGGATTCATATCGGCGGCGATGTCGGTTCCGGCGTCGGTGGTGGCGCGGATGCGAGTGGCCAGACGGACACGATCCAGCACTTTTTGAGAGAGCCGGTCGACCAGGTCGAAGTCGGCCCTCATGCCCTGGCACATGACCTCCGGCGTGATGTTGACCATGTGGGCGTGACGCATGCGGCGGCGGTTGACGACGTCGGTCATCTGCATGCGGGAGCGGAGCTCGTTGGGCTGCACCTGGACGGCGAAGATGGAGACCTGCGAGGTTTCCATGTCGGCGAGGACGGCGGCGGGCATGTCTGTGAGCGGGCGGGAAGCCAGGTCTTCAAGGATGAAGGCGTTCCAAGTGCAACCGCGCTCGGCCAACTGAGCGGCGACTGCGGCGGCGATGGGCTCGGTGGCGCGGTCGGCGATGAGTGTGACCTTTTCAGTCTTGTCGATGCGCAGGCAAGTAACGACAGCGGACCGTGCGCCGGGGATGAATTCGGCCGGGTAGGCGAGGGAAAGAAGATGGGAGGTGGTTTCGATCATTTGGCGCGGAATGCGGGCTCCGTAAAGAGAAATCCCGCGGATTTGCGGGGGACCTGTATCGAGGTTAACGGAATTTCTTCGGAAATGAAATGAGGCCTGGGGCGCGGACGAGGGGCGACTCTAGCTTGGGAAAGAATTTGCATGCCAGCGCAGTCATGCTGCGTGTATACTTCCTTTCTGCTTTGGGCCCACACATTGAAACTTCCCTTTCAGGAGCAAGACCATGTCAAGTTATCTGATTCAAGTGTCGTATTCCACTGAAGCGCTGCGCAGCCTGATCAAGAACCCGCAAAATCGCAGCGAAGTTGTGCGCAAGTCTGTCGAGAAGCTTGGCGGCAAACTGGTTGGGCTCTGGCTGTCGTTTGGCGACTACGACGTTGTGGTTGTTGCCGAGATGCCCGACAACGTGAAGGCCGCCGCCCTTTCGCTGGCGGTAGCCGCAGGCGGAACAGCAAAGAGCGTAAAGACCACTCCCCTGCTCTCTGTTGAAGAGGGCATTGCGGCGCTCAAAAAAGCGGGAAACACGGGATACAAGCCGGTGGGCGCGAAGAAGTAGCCGATCCGACAGCAGCGTTTCAGCGAGGAGCATTGCCTCCTTCAGGAGAGCTGCGTCAAGGGATGCTACAGTCCTGTGGCTGTCTCCTCGGCCATGTAGTCGACTACGGCCTTGAGGTCGCCTTTGGTTTCTTCGAAGACTTTGAGTTGGCGGTCGGCGCCGGTGCCTGTCTTCAGGATCGTGCGAACGCCTTCGATGGCTTCGCGGCTGCCGAGCCCGTCAACGACAGGATCGATCATCACGAGAATTTCTTCGATGAGATCGCGGAGCGGCACCTCCTGCTGCTTGCCGAAGTCGATGAGCTTGCCGTCGAGGCCGTAGCGGACGGCACGGAATTTATTTTCCATGAGCAGCGGGCGGGAGTAGTGGCGGAAGTCCTGATTGGCTTCGTGGAGACGGTAGAGATAGGCCGCGGTGGCCTGG
>JBEKVL010001136.1:0-2154 GCA_049514055.1 Tepidisphaeraceae bacterium
CGTCTCCTCGCCGAACGTCCTGGGTGATGCCACCGGCAACATCGCCACCGGAGTGGTGGACATGAGCTTCGTCGTTCCCGGCACGTCCAACGCCGGCATGACCGATTCGGTGAGCTTCTATGTGATCGACGCCGAGTCCATCGGCGCCACCGTGACCGCTTACGATCCCGACAACAACATCGTCTTCGGCCCCACCGCCTACCACGGTGGCCAGCGCTCCCAGGAACTGGTGACCATCTCTTCGCCGCGTATCGCCAGTGTTCACGTCACGCTTGGCTCGGGGCTCGATACGTCCGCGCTCGACAATGTCTCTTTCGACACTCCCGTGGCCATCAACCACACACCGGTGCTTCAGCCTATCGGTACGCTCAACGTCAATGAGCAGACCAACCTGTCTTTCACCGCGCAGGCCTCGGACGCCGACGCCGGCCAAACGCTAACCTACGCCTTGGGCGGCACCGTGCCGACGGGTGTCTCCTTTAGCACGACGACCGGCGCGTTCTCCTGGACACCCACCGAAGCCCAGGGGCCTGGCACGTACCCGATGAGCCTCACCGTCACCGACAACGGCAGCCCCGCGCTGAGTGCCATGCAGAATTTCACCGTCAACGTGGCCGAGGTGAACCAGGCCCCGGTTCTCCAACCCGTCGCCAACATCACCAGTAACAACGGCTCAACCGTGACCTTCCAGGCCGTTGCCACCGACGCCGACATCCCGGCCAATACGCTGACCTACTCTCTGACCGGCACGATACCTGCGGGCGCGTCGATCAACGCCAATACGGGCCTGTTCACCTACACTCCCGGCGCGGCCGATGGCGTCTATCCCATGACCGTCATCGTCACCGACAACGGCATCCCGCCGCTCAGCGCCAGCCAGAACTTCACGTTGCTGGTCGACACGATCAAGCCCACAGTCAGTTCGGTGGATATCTCCTCCACTTCCATACAGGTTCATTTTCTCGATGCGGGCGGTGTCGATCCGGCGACCGCAACGAACACCGCCAATTACACGCTTATAGCCAGCGGCGGTGACGGCACTTTCAACGACGGGAATGAGATCAATCGATCCTCAGCGATCAGTTCCGTCAGTTTCGATGCGTCTACCCAAACCGCCACGCTGAACCTCAACACAACGCTTCCCGACGACGTTTATCGCGTTACCGTCCTGAGTGGTATCACCGACCTGGCCGGCAACGCCTTGGCCTCGCCCACGAGCACCCCGGTTTCATACCAGAGCAGTGGTTGGCGATACCAGGAGGTCGGCTGGGGCGGAGATGCCGGATTCCAGTCCGGTGTGGAGCCCGCCGGATTTGCCACCGGCACCGCCGCGTTCGGCAACTACACAACCGGCCCCGGACCCTCGGCCACTAACTGGGATCCCAATACCGACATGTTGCTGCGGCGCAATGTCATCATTCCCGCCAGCGGGCTGGGCGTGAACGTCGCGGTCGCCATTGACAACGATGTTCAAGTCTGGTTCAACGGCGTGGATATCTCGGGTGGAATGCGGACCAGCGATGGCTACGCTCAAACCGATAGGTATGTTTTCGCCGTACCGGACAGCCTCGTCCATGTTGGCGCCATCAACCTGCTGGCGATTCGTGCCCATGACCGCGGCGGGGGAACCTACATTGATGCGGCCGTTCGGGTTACCAATGCCAACAGCTTTGTCACCGATGTCCCCTTGAACACGATCGCCTCTACTGTAGCGGTTTCACTCAATGCCGCTGACGATTCGGGCGTTTCCAACTCGGATGGCATCACCAGCGTCACCGCGCCGCGGTTCGACGTGACCGTGAACAAGGCGGGAATCATTGGGTTGGACTACACCGGTGATGGCGTCGCGGACGCCACGCTGACCGTGCCGGCCGCCGGAACCTACACCATTGCCGCGCCGGCGCTGGCTCAGGGCGAGCGCACGGTTACCGCCACTTTCGCGGCCGCCGCCGGCGGCACGGCGCAGGCCACGATGCCGTTGACGCTCGACACCACCGGCCCGCGCGTCACCGGCATGAGCCCCACCGGCAACGCCGGCGGCGCGGCAGACCATGTCGATGTCACGTTCGACTCGCCGCTCGACGACCGCACCGTGACGACCTCCGCCTTCTCGCTGGCGGGGCCGGCCGGCCCGGTCGCGATCAGCGGCGTCAG
>JBEKVL010001137.1:0-2154 GCA_049514055.1 Tepidisphaeraceae bacterium
CGCCCGATGCGGGCTGGTCCCTGGTCAAAGCCGAAGTTTCGGCCGGCGATGCGGCCGCGGGTGTAACCATCGCCGCCTCGAGCAGCAACGGGCTGGTGCGGGCCGTGATCAAGTCCCCCGTCGGCCGCGACGTGGCCTGGATCCTGCATTTCGCGCCCGACAAATCGGCCGCCGCGCCGCCCGCCAAGTTGGAAAATGTCTCGTCGAGTGTTTCTGAGGATGGCGAGGTTGTGTATCTGCGGTGGAAACCCGTGGATGGAGTCGAGTGCGAAATAACGAATGGGCAAAACCCGCCGCTTCTGAGCGGCACAGGGACCAGCACCATCTTCGGCCTCGCACCCGGCTAGGAACATCGCTTCCGCCTTACCGCCGTCGATTGGTCCGGCAAACGAAGCGAGACCACCAAGTTGATCGTCAAGATGCCGAAGGTTCCCGAGTTGCCGCCGCTGCCACCCAAGCCAACGGTGAGCCTCACCAGCCTGACCCCGGTCGAAGCACGTACCGGATATGGCAAAGTGATGACCAATACTTCAGTTGAAGGCAAGCCTCTGACCCTTGGCGGAACGGTTTACACGAACGGTCTGGGTGTGCATGCCGAATCAACCTTGGTCTATGAGGTCAAGCCGGAGTACCGCCGCTTCGTGGCGGTGGCTGGCATTGATGACGAGAAGAAGGACAGCGTAGCCAGCGTGGTGTTCAAGGTGATCGCCGAGATGGACGGACAGACGAAAGAATTGGCGGCTTCCCCCAAACTGCGCGCCCAGCGACAACCGGCCAGATGGCATTTCGATGTCGCAATTCCCGGTCAATGCAAACGTCTGCGTCTGGTTGTTGAAGATGCGGGCGACGGCATCAACAGCGATCACGCCGACTGGGTGGACGCGGGATTCGTGACCGGCAAGCGATGATATGTGCATCGACCCAAGTAAGCCGTGAGAGTTGCTGTGGCACCTGAAGGATTACCGACAGAGGTGGCAGCAGGCGGCACCGGGACTTTGATAGAGCAAGCGATTATGGAACATCCACAGAAAAGAACGAGACTGATGAAGCTGGCAACACTTCAATTGTCGGTATCTTTGCTGATGCTGGCATTTGTGACAAATGCCCAAGCGCAGAACACGCCAGGAACGCGGCCAGATACGGGCACGCAGTTGCAGAAGGCATTCATCTGGTCGCCTTCCGCACCACCCGGAAAACAGGCATATGTGGAGTTTCGGAAGAACTTCAACCTGGCCGCGTTACCGGGCGAGGCCGTGCTGAACATCTTCGCGGATTCCCGATACATCCTGTGGATAAATGGGCAGTACGTTCTTCGCGGGCCGTGCCGCTTTGATCCGAAGCGGCCCGAGTACGACAGCGTGGACGTGCGCCCGCATTTGCGGACGGGGCCGAACATCATCGTGATTCTGGTGCATCATTACGCTGGCGGAGGCAACAGCAAGATCATGGCGCATGACCCGGGCCTGACGGCCTCGCTCAAGCTGCCGGACGAGATGATTCTCACGGACTCCACCTGGAAGTGCAGCCGACGGACCCGATATCAGCCATCGCCGGCGGCATGGGGGTCGATCCCCGATGTGCTGGATGGACGGATCGAGGCTGGCGATGCGGATTGGGAGGCCGTGACCGGGGCGGATGGCGGGAAGTGGGGCGCTTTGCAGCCGCGGAGCATTCCGATCGCGCGGGAAACGAACCTCACGGGGCTGAAGTTGCCGCCATCCGCCCGGGCGTTGGCCGCCGCACTGCCGATGGAGCTGCCGGCCGGCAAGGAGATCGTCATTGATGTGGGCCGGATGGTGATGGCTTGGGCGACGGTGGATCTGGAGGCGGACGCCGGGAGCGTGCTGCAAATTCAATATGCCCTGCGTTATGTCAACGGCCGGCCGGCGGAATCCTATGGCGTGGGCACGACCTACACCGCCCGCGCCGGCCGGCAGAGCTTCATCACCGGCGACGAGTGGGGTTGTCACTATTTAACGCTTCGGTGCGCATCGGGACGGATCAAGCTGCTTGGATTGCAGATGACGGATCGCCGTTATCCATTTGAGCGCGTCGGTCGGTTCTCCTGCAACGACGAGTTCCTGAACCGCTTGTGGGAGATGGCCGTCAATACCATCGAAGCCACGAGCGACGATGGTTACGGCGCCGATGCCC
>JBEKVL010001138.1:0-2153 GCA_049514055.1 Tepidisphaeraceae bacterium
CCGCATCGCCACTTGCGACAATTTCACGGCGAACCTCTGCGACATCTGCCGAGTTGCCCGGCGTGCGGGCGTACGGACGGTGCTGTCGACCGTGGCCGTAAACCTCAAGGACCAGCCGCCCTTGGGTTCGTTGCACCGCAAAGGTCTGACAGAAGCCGTAACCGCTGCCTGGGACGAGGCCTACGCCGCGGGCACGGCTGACGAAGATCGCCGGCAGTTCGAGTCGGCGATCGACCACTATCAGGCGGCGCTGGCGATCGACGACCACTTTTCCGATCTCCATTTTCGCCTGGCGCGATGCTACCTCGCATCGCTACAGTTCGACAAGGCCCGCGAGCACTATCAACTGGCTTGCGATTGGGATGCGATGCCATTTCGCGCCGATCAACGGCTGAACCGTGCGATTCGCGAGTTGGCCCACGATGCGGCCGCCGACGTCCGCTTGGCGGACGCCGAGCAAGCGCTGGCGGCCTGCCCGGCCAGCGATCACGGGATCCCGGGCGAAGCGCTGTTCTACGAGCACGTACACTTTCGTTTCACGGGCAACTATGAAGTGGCCAAGGCGCTCTTGCCGGCGGTTTCGACCGCGGTGGCCGAGGTCTTGAAGCGTCCGTTGCCGACGGCGGTGGAGGTTCCCTCCCGGGACGATTGCGCGGCCCAGTTGGCCCTGACGCCGTTCGATGAATGCCTGCTGCTGGGGCCGACGGTGGAACTGACTTCGCGACCGCCGTTTACCAATGAACTGGAACATGCCCAGCGGCAGCAAAAGGCCCAACGTTGCGTGGCCGAACTCCAGGCCCGCTTGGACCGGGATGCCGCCCAACAGGCATTGGCCGTGTATCGACGTGCGATCCAGCGGAGGGCGGAAGACTGGCACCTGCACTTGCGCTACGCATATATGTTGGCCAACGTGGGGAACCACGCCGCCGCGGCCGCCGAGTATCGCACGGTCCTGGCGCACGTGCCCTGGCACCCCGACGCTCGAAGCGGCCTGCGGCAGTCCCTGGTCGCCGCGGCGGACCCGCGGGCCGCAAAAGCCCGGTCCGACAACGCGGATTCCAGTCCGCAAGTCGAGCCGCGGGCCATGTCGCACTACAACTTAGGACAGGCCTTGTTGCGGCAGAACGATCCGGCCGCTGCGATCGAGCATTTCCGCCGTGCGGCAGACCTGAAGCAATGTCCGCCCCAGGCCCTGGGGGAATTTGCGTGGCTCCTCACGACCTTGCCGGACAATCGTTTGCGGAACGGCAAGGAGGCCGTCGTCTATGCGGAAGAAGCCTGCCGGCAGACCGACCGCAAGTCGCCCGAACTGCTCGATATCCTGGCAGCCGCGCTCGCCGAAACCGGGCGGTATGAAGACGCCGTGCGGACCGCCGGCGAGGCGCTCGAAGTTGCCCTGGCCTCCAACCGGGGGCCCAACCAAAACCAGCTCGTGGAAAAGATCCGCCAGCTCCTGGAACTCTACCAGCGGCATCGAACGGTGTGCCAAGCAAGGTAGCGATCGGTCATCCCACCACCAGCACCACCAGCCGTTTCGGCCCATGCACGCCAAGGATGAGAATCTTCTCGATGTCGGCGGTGCGGCTGGGGCCGGTGATGAGCACGATCTCGCCGCGGGAATCCTTCGCCGCGCAGGTACTCGAGATCGGCGCCCAGGCGGCGGGCAAGTGCTCGGCGAGTTGATCCAGCCGGGCGACGACGATGCAGGCCGGGGGCAAGTAGCACATCAGCCGCTCCTGGGCCGTCGCGCAATGCACCACGCACGAACCGGTGTCCGCCAGCAAGGCGTCGGCCGTGATCAGCCCAACGGGAAGCTGCTCGATCTGCTGCGATGTCCACTCGGAGGTCACCCAGTCCACGCGGTCGGTTGGGATCTCGGCCGTGAGTTCCCGTGTCAGCGGGCGGTCCAAGCTGCCGAGACGGGCCCAGGGGGCCGCCGACATGAGCTGGGCAAGCTGTTGGCGGGCGTCGGCCATCGTGGGGCAATGGATCGGCTCGCCCTTGAGGGCTTGCAACTCGCTGCGGAACTGGGGCATGAGCGCCGCCGGTTGCGTGCTCGTGCGCGGCCAAACCTCGGGCACCGGCGGCTCGCGGAGGTCGCCGAAACCGGCCGCCACGGCGTTGCGGAGTCCGTTGCGGATACTCTGAAGGAT
>JBEKVL010001139.1:0-2151 GCA_049514055.1 Tepidisphaeraceae bacterium
CCACGCCGAAAATGATGCCCAGCGTGGTCAGCAGGCTGCGCAGCTTGTGCAGCCGGATGTTCTTGACGCCCAGGGCGAAGGTTTCGTAGAAGAAGTTGAGAAACATCGCAAAGCAGGTTACCCGAAGACGGCGTCGCTGTTGAGAACCAGGACGCCGCTTCTCCCAACCGGAGAAGATTAAACACGAAGGCACGAAGCGGTGTATGGCGCTCGTGAGTCAACTGCCACGGGCAGCGGTTCTTTGTCTTACTTGATTGGTGGCGTGCCGTCGAACCGGAATCGTCCGATCGACCGGAAACCGCTTCGTGTCTTCGTGACTTCGTGTTTGATCTGCTTCGCGCGCCGCGACGATTCCGACAGATTGTGGTATGTTTCCGTTCGAGGTAATGCCATGCAGGAAACTCTTTTCACGAAGATCATCAACCGCCAGATTCCCGCCAGAATCCAGTACGAGGATGACACCTATATCGTCATCCACGACATTCAGCCGCAGGCCCCCGTGCATGTGCTGGTCATTCCCAAGCGGGTGATCCCGACGCTGAACGACCTGGCCGAGGCCGATCGCGAGCTCATCGGCGGCATGTTCCTGGTGGCGCAGAAGGTCATGCGCGACATGGGTAAGACCGACTACCGCACCGTCTTCAATTGCGGCCGGCAGGCGCAGCAGTCGGTGTTCCACGTCCACCTGCACGTCCTGGCCGGGCGCGATTTCACCTGGCCCCCGGGCTGAGGCCATTGTGATCGTCAAGGCGATTCCAGACCGCTTCCTCCAGTGGAGGCAACTGCTGCCTCCCAGCTACCGCTACGACTATTTCGTAGCGACGGGTCTGGCCGCGTTCGAACCGGTGGCGGCCGCGTATTCCGCCGTCAACGCGACATACCTGGCCGACGCGGCGCTGCTGGCTTATGCGCCGCCCGAGTTTGCCCTGCAACAGTTCAAACGCGCCCGCCTGGGTGAGCCGCGGTTCTTCGAGCGGGCCGGCACGCGGGCGTATCTGATCGAGTCCGACGAACTGGCCATCGCCGCATTCCGCGGGACCGAGGTGGACCATCCGAAGCAGTTCCTGGTGGATCTGGGCGACGACCTGAGCTTCGCCCTGCGGCCCGGCGCCGGTGTTCCCGGCCGCGTCCACGGCGGGTTTGAGAAGGCGCTGGACGATGTCTGGGACCGCATCGATCCGCCGCTGGCCCACGCCGCCGCGCGGGGCAAGCCCGTGTGGCTCACCGGCCACAGCCTCGGGGCGGCCCTGGCGACACTGGCGGGCGTGCGGTTGTCCTCGGTAGAAGGCGTATACGCATTCGCCTCGCCGCGCGTGGGCGACGCTGAATTCGCGGCCGCGGCAGGGGAGCTGAATCTCGTACGATTCGTCCTGGGCCGCGACCTCGTGCCGCGCCTGCCGCCACGCCGGCTGGGTTTCGAGCACGGCGGGTCGCGAATGCTTATTGACGGGGCCGGCGCCATTCACCCCGAGTCCGAGCCGCCGAGACTGCCGGATGAACCCGGCTTCAAGGACGTGGCCCGCCGATGGATCGAGGCCGCGCGGCTGCACCTGTTCGACCACGCGCCGGCACTGTATGCGACACAGGTGTGGAATGCGTTTGTGGCGGGTCGGTAAGGGCTCGGGAAGGAACCACTGTCAGGCTTCGGGTGTGGCCACGGATTCTGGCAATGGCCGACTGTAGCCGCGATGGGTCATCGCGGCGGGGGAACCGCGATCGGCGATCGCGGCCGCAAGTGCCTTGCCAAAAAGAACGGGCATATCCCGGTCGTCCCTTCGCGGATCCCGACCCACAGAATCAATCTTTCCGCCGGTGCCGCTCCCGCGCCCCGAGCATGGCCAGCAGGATGCACACTCCGGCGAGCACGTAGTAGAGCCAGAGTTTCTCTTGCGTCATGGCGGGATGGAACCCCCGCTGCGCCGCCCACGCTTCGTACACCAGCACTCCGGCGACGATCAGGAAGGGAAAAGACAACGCGGCCAGCAGGCGACGCAGGTTCATGGTGGCATTGTAGCGGGAACACCAGCAGCCGCGATTGGTGATCGCGGGTGTTCGTCTTCCAGTTGCCGGGAACCGCGATCACCGATCGCGGCTTTAGATACTACCACAAAGAGACACGGCAACCCGTTGGGGTCGCCGCGTCGTGGTTGA
>JBEKVL010001140.1:0-2151 GCA_049514055.1 Tepidisphaeraceae bacterium
AGTCCCCCTCTTCGCGCAGGACCGGGATGACACCGTTGCGCACGCGCCATTGGGCATAGAAGCTGGCCAGCACTGGAAACACCGGCCCAAACCTTTGCGGCCAACCCCCGTAAAGTCAAGTTTGAACAAGTTTCGAAATCACCACCGGCGAACCCGGTCAAAGCGCTGCGCGCCTGCCGCCGTGCCATCGCTCAACATTTGGGTGCGGCCGTTGCCTGCGATTAAGGGCAGCGGCGTCCAGGCGGCATCGGCCAGCGAGTCCTTATATTCCAGCCGGCAAACCCGGCCGCTCTGGGTCGGCAATGAACAGTTGAAAACACCGCCGGCACAGCCGATATCCTGCAGCCGGAGCCCGGGCAGCGGCGGGCCGCTCCCGAGGAGCGCTAGGTCGTGATTGGAGCCAGGAGCGACGGCTGTAGCATTCGTGAGACCGGGCGGGGATGCCGCCGGAATGAAGCCCGTGCCGCCCCCAGCCACCCTGATGAAATAGCTCCCCAAAACGGCCACGGTGCCGTCCGCCCGGAGCGCGAGGCTGTGATAATCGCCGGCGCCGATGGCCACGATGTTGGTCAACCCGGCCGGGATGCTGATCTCGCCATCCGAATTGTCGCCCCAGCCGACGACCGTGCCGTCGGCCCGCAGCGCCAGGTAGTGCGATCCCCGCCGGCGGCAATGGCGACGACGTTGCTCAATCCCGCTGGCACTTTGTTCTCGCCATAAGAGTTGTCGCCCCAGTCGACCACCGTTCCGTCCGCCCGCAGGGCCATGCTATGGTCCCCGCTGCGGGAGGCGATGGCCACGACGTTGGACAGGTTCCCCGGCACGTTGGTCTGGCCCGTGTCGTTGTCGCCCCAGGCGGTCACTGTCCCGTCCGCCTTCAGGGCCACGCTGTGGTGCCAGCCCCCCGCGATGGCGATGGCGTTGGTCAAATTGAGCGGCACATTGGTCTGGCCGAACGTGTCCGCGCCCCAGGCCAGGACTTCGGCCAGCGTGAGCGTCGCGCCAGCGCTGAGGACCGCGCCCTCCTGGTTCGTCACCAGCACGCTGTAGGTCCCGGCCTCCGGCGCCTGAGCGTTGGTGGTTGCCAGTGAAGCATTCGTCGCGCCGGCGATGCTTTGGCCGTTGAACTGCCATTGATACGTCAGCGGCGGCGTTCCGACCGCGCCGACCGAAAATGCGGGGTTCATGCCGGGGCCGCTCGAAAGGCTGGCGGGTTGCCCACTACGATATTGTTAATGATTACCGACAAACCGCCATCAGAAATCCCCGCATACCCGTTATCCGCGACGGTGTTGTTGATTGCCCAAGGGCCTCGTAATCCGCCCTCCGGTGATGCCAAACTAATGCCGGTGCCGCTATTCCCGACCACTAGATTCTGGACAATGTTCACGCCGTATTGGAGATGATCGTCGGTGAGGAGGCGCCTGAAACATAAACCCCGCAGGTGCTGTTCGTCACCGTGAACCCGGAAAGAAGCGCGTCCACGTTTGCGCTCCCATGTTGGCCGCCAAATCCGACGGCCGGGGCCCCGGGCGGAGCCATGATGAACGTGAAGGCCGGACCGCTGGCGCTCACCAACTGGACAGTGTTAGTTCCCAACTGGACCGATTCCTGGTAAAGCCCCGCCCCCACCAGGATTTGGTCGCCCGGACTCGCGACATCGACGGCATCCTGGATCTTAATCGCCGCGGTGACCCAGTCTGTGTAGGGTGCAGTCGCATTGGCGCTATTGACTTCGACGTAGAGCACTGCAGCCGGAGCGTCGATTGCGAAGAAGGACACGAGGGCGATGGTCAGGAAGCTTACCCGCAGTTTCATATTTGTCAGCCGTTCGAGTCCGGAGCTTTTGTATCAGGGGCCCGCATTCCATTCAAGTGCAAAGAGCGCCGCTTTGAGGAGGCCTTTGCTACTGGCGAGCAACAGTAGCGAGGTCAGAACGAAGTTTCTCCACAATTGGTGAAAGGATCGGGCTCCTTGCGCCGGAAGCGGGTCTGCATCTTGCGGTCAGCCACGTGGCGCGGAGCTTCGAAGCGAAGGGCCTTGAAGGAGAAAGTGCTGTCGGCGCGCACGTGGCAGCCTTTCTCGACGACGCAAAGATCAAAAAAGAGCCAATGCAGCCAACACAGCCAATGGAGCATTTGCTTTCCCGCC
>JBEKVL010001141.1:0-2151 GCA_049514055.1 Tepidisphaeraceae bacterium
GGAATCGCCGTAGAGGCGATCCCATTCCGCGACTTTGGCGGGATATTCGGCCTTCACACGTGGATAAACGACCTCGCTATAGTTCGCCCAGGCCTTGCGACAACCTTCGTCTGCCATGAAATCCTCGGAAGACATCCAAGCGCTGACTGAGGTCAAACCAGCGCCCGCAACGATCAGACCGACCGGGACTTTCAGTTCCTGGTGCAGATCCCGTCCGGTGTAGAACATCAGGGCGGACCATACCGGAACCGATTCCGGCGTACAGATGCTCCATGCGAATTTTGGCGTCTTTGTTGTGGCCAAATTGCCGACCATGCGCAGATTTGGAAATGTCGCGGGTTCAATGTCCACGGGACGTGCGCCTTGTTTTCCATCTGCAGAACATGGCCATGCCATGTTCGACTGCCCTGCGCCAAGCCAGACCTCTCCAACCACGACATCATGAATGGCGACGGTGACGCCGTCCCCCTCCACAACGAGATCGGAACCAGTTTGATCCGCAGTCGCGTCCAGGGGATTGAGTTGAACCCGCCATTTTCCCTGGGCATCAGCCTTGGTGCTTTGGGTCTGTCCGCGGAAACGCACGGTGATCGAAGCCCCTGCGCCGGATGTCCCCCACATGGGAACCTTCATCTGTTGTTGGAGCACCATGTGATCCGAGAAAATATCAGGCAAGGACAGTTCGGCGGACGACACCGCCGCCATGAGAAAGAACCCAAGGACGGCCAATACAACGACCATGGGTTTCGCGCGTTGTCGCCGACGTGTCCAAGACATTACAGGCGCCCAAGTTCCAGTTTGTTTTTCCTTCATCGTTTTCTCCCGGTTACTAATGTTGCTTTGGTCCTTGCAAAACCGTTTCCGCAGATCACTCGCGGGTCGAGAAGCAGTGGATCCCGCCGTCACCGGTGCCAACCACGATGTCCGTGCCGGCAATGGCGAGGTTGCCGGGAATGGGGTCGGCGGGCAGATCGATCTTGGCCAGTTCGCTGCCGTCGGCCGTCAGCAGCCAGAGCGCTGCCGGCGGATGGGGATTCCCGCCCGCCATGGCAGGCTCGGCCACGACAACCCGATCGGGCGTCAGCGCGATCGATCCGCCGGTGCGATAGTGTTTCGTCAGGGGGCGACGCACTTCCTGCTCCCGGTTCTCGCCCTTGGCTTCCTTGGGAACGGGAATTGGCATGCCGCCGGCATCCAAGGGCGCGCTGACGAGTCCGCCGCCACGGCCGCCGACCACCAGGCGATCGCGGCCGATGGCCATCGCCGACCCGGACACCTGCTCGCCAAGATTGTTGAAGTTGAACTTGATGCCGAGACCGGCGCCGCCATACTTGATCTCCTCCGGATTGCTGAGGGAATAGTGGTTCTCTATCGGACGCGTGAAGAGCTTGGACAACTCGTCGCGGGTGAACCCGGCACATGCATCCAATCTGCCCAGGGAACGGTTGCCCTTGGGAGACAGGGCATCGCCGAACGCGCAGAGGTGCAGCCAATCCCAGCTCTTGGGGTCGATCGCAATGTCGCGCATGTGGATGGCGCGGCCGTACCGATCCAGGCTCAGGATGTCGTTGCTGCGACCCTCGAAGTCGATCGCAAAGGGCCGATTCATCGGCGGCTGATTGCTCAGCCGGCCGTCGAGCACGGCGCGGCCAAGGATCTTGCCAGTGGCCGGATCGAGGCACCACACGTGAATACCGCCGTCGAGTTGGTTATGCCGACCGGCGGTCACGTAGGCCTTGTCCTCGTGAATCAGCACGCCCGGCACCGGCCAGGCTGACTCCACTTGCCCGGCGAAAACGATGCGGCGCCGACCCGGCGCCGCAAGGAACCTCCAAACCAGCACGCCATCCTTCAGACGCAGGCAGGAAACCGTGCCGTCGTTGCCACCCATGAACACCAGGCCGCGATACACCGTGGGCGGGTATTCCAGCCGGGCGGCCAGCGGCAGCGACCAGCGCTGGCCGCCGGTGGCGACGTTGAAGGCCACCAGTCGGCGCTCGTGGGTGACGGAAACCAGCACCACACCGTCGGCGATCACTGGGGCCGAGACGGTCGGCATCGCCGCGCGCGGCCAGTCCTGGGCAATGGGACCTTCGGGCATCGCCACGCGCGGACTGGAAACTGCCGGCCCGCCCTTTTGCTGAGGGGCTG
>JBEKVL010001142.1:0-2151 GCA_049514055.1 Tepidisphaeraceae bacterium
ATCGGCTCGCAGGTCTTGCGTTTCAGGCCGCTGAGCAGCCCCTCCACCTCGATGGTGGCGTTCACTCGCTGCTCCTTGCGATAGAACAAGGGCAGGTAATGCTCGAGGAACTGCGTCAGATGACGCTCACAATCTCGTACCACGGTTGTCGTCACCATGGTCCTCTCCAATAACGCCACCGCCTCGGGATGCTCCAGAATCGACGTCTCGGTCCCTTTGCTTGCGTTCATACCTCAAGTAATCGGCATACAACGACCGATAACTACAAAAGGAACGGTTACAGTAGAACTAATACTTCAGAACTCTTGTCTGGCCGCGTTTGATGGGCAATTGGATTCGCCGGCCGGCGCCGAGCGTCTCGGCGGTCAGCAGATCGGCGATATCGGCGGACTGGCCGACGTCGATGAGCAACGGGCCGTCTTGCGAGGCATGCACCGCGAGGAATCGGCCGGTGGCGTAGATGTTGCAATCGACCTCTGTGAACAGGTGGGCGCCACCGGCACGGGCGGCCAGGCGCAGGAGTTCGGAGGTGAGGCCGGGAGCGCCGACGAAGATGGAGGTTCCGTCCGCTGCGCGCCGCATGGCGATGGCCGGGGAGCCATCGGGATAGGTCGCGAGGATTTCGTCGCCCGTGGCATCGGCGGCCGCGAACTGCGGCTGGATCGGCCGCTGGACGCCGAACGCTCGTAGCATTCCCAGTTTCTTGCCGGCCTCGGAGGGGCTTGCGAATGACTTGGGCGATGCGGATTTCTTCAACTCGAAGCCCGTCAGTTGTCGCATCGCATCGTGCGACACGCGCTCGTCGTCGAAGTATCCGGGGGCGTAGCACCAGATGCGCGTGGCGCCATGTGTGGCCTTCAGGAGCTTCTCGCGTTCGGTGGCCGAAAGACACCAGGCGTTCAGCAGGACGTAGACTTTCGCATGCACGCGGCCTTCGAGGACGTCGTCCAGCAGGTATTGCCCGTAGGGAGCGCCCATCCGGCCCAGCGCCAGGCGAGCCTCGTAGATCCCCGGCACGGTCACCGCGTTGCCGCCGGCCGCCACGTACAACATGCTTCGCTCGTCGAGCACGGCGGCGATTTCGGGACGGAACGGCGTCGGCTGCTGGAGCAGCGGTTCGTCCAAAGCCCGCAGCCGTTTCATCTGCTCCCACATCGCGGGGTCGTCGAACCAGCCGGAGGAACCGAGGTCCATCCACCAGGTGCCGAAGTTGCGCATGGATTCCTGGGCCACGTTGCGGATCAGTTGACTGTTGGTGTTCTCCAGCGTCGTGACGTGTTTGTCGGAGCCGGGGAAAGACTCAGTGGCAAGATAAGTGTGCGTGTCGTCCTCATTGAGCCACATCTTGCCCGCCAGAGCCACACTCTCGGCGGCCGTCATGGATGGCGCGCTCTCGGCCAGGCCGCGGTCGAAATAGGAAATCGGCGAGCAGAGCACGTCGATGTCGGGACAATTGAGCGCGCGGCGCAGGGCATAGTGCCCGGACGTTGACGGGCCATTCTGGATCGCGCCGAACTCGAACACGTAGCCGTAGAAGAACACCACCAGCTTCCGCCCGCGCGACGCGGTGCGGACGGCGTGGGCCAGTTCGCAGACGCAGTCGGCCATGGCCTGCTGCTGGAACTCGGCCCAGTCGGTCAGGGAGCGCTCGGTGGCGGGATCGCGGAAGATGCCGGCCGGGGCGGCGTGGCGCGCGGCGGCGGTGGGAACGGCGGCGGAATCGCGGGTGACGGCGGCATCGTTCCACGCGTGGCGGAGGGCGGCGTCATCGGCGTAGCGGGCCGCGAGCCAGAGGTGCCATGCGGCCAGATCGGCCGGGGCGTAGCCGTTGAGCGGGCGAGCCCAGGTGTCGATGTAGAACCACTCGCCGGTGTTCTGGCCGGTGGGGTGATAGCCGGCCACATGATCGCCGAACTTCTCTTCGAGGTGCGTCACCAGCGCCGCCAGGCGCTCGGCGGCATCACGGAGGTACCTCGGCGAAGCCACCGCCGCGTCGTTGCGGTGGCCGTCTTCCCATTGCATCAGCTCGTCCGGATGTGCCTTGCGCCACCACGCGGGCGCGCCGATGCCGATGCGCGGAAGCAGCAGCGCGTTGGGATTGGCGCGCAGGACCGTTTGGCACTGGGCGTCGGAAGCAGCCCAGTCGGTCGG
>JBEKVL010001143.1:0-2151 GCA_049514055.1 Tepidisphaeraceae bacterium
GTCGAGCCTGGAGGAGTTTCAACGCACGCGCGGCGTGCTGCGCCTGATGTCCCAGGTGATTTATACGCTGTGGTCTCGCAACGACCGCTCCTTAATGGTGCTGCCAGGGCTCGTTCCAATTGATGAACCTGCGGTGGAAAGCGAGCTGACGCGGTATCTCACGAGCAACTGGCCAGTGATCATCGAAAAAGACGTGGACGGCCAGCACTCCGTCCCGGCACGGATTGACGCGGAGGCCCCGAGATTCGGCCAGGTCTGGGCAACGCGCCGTGTCGCCCGAACTATTTACATGGGTTCGGCTCCTGTGGCGGGCACCGCAAACAAAGGACTCGATTTACGGCACGTGCGTTTGGGGTGCGTTCAACCGGGCGAGAACATTGCCGTGTTCGGGGACGCGCTAAAGCAATTGGGAGATCACGCATCCCATCTTTACGCGGACGGTGCGCGCTACTGGTATTCCACGCAGCCTAACGTCACGACTACCGCCCGCGACCGCGCGGCGCGGAAGACGGAGGACGACGTGCTGTTCGAGGTCAGCCGGCGCCTGCGGGAAGAGCAGTCAACGCGAGGCGGTTTCGCCAAGATTTACCCGGCGCCAGAAGGGAGTGGCGATGTGCCGGATGAAGTGGATTGCCGCCTGGTCTTGCTGCCCCCCGACAAGACGCATTCACACGGCGAGGCTGACAGCCCGGCCATGCTTGCGGCAGCCGACATGCTGGGAAAGCGCGGCTCCAGCGCCCGGCTATATCAGAACACGCTGCTCTTCTTGGCGGCAGACAAGACCCGGCTAACCGAGTTGAAGAGCGCCGTGGCGCTTTTCCTGTCGTGGAAATCCATCTACGATGAGCGGGAGGGGTTGGGCCTGGACCCCTTCAATGCGAAGCTGGCAGAGAAGCGGCAGATAGAAAGCGACCGGACGGTCGCGGCGCGCATTCCCGAATCCTACCAGTGGCTGCTGGTCCCGGAACAGCCCGATCCGCTGAAACAAGTGGAATGGCAGGCGTTGCGGCTGACTGGGGGCGATGCGCTGGCGCTACGCGCCTCGAAACGGTTGGAGCGTGATGGTCTGATGTGGACCTCTCTGGCCGGCGCTGTGCTACGCACGAGCCTGGACAAGCTCCTCTGGACCGACGCGGACCACATCGGTGTCCGGAAGCTGAAGGAGTATTTCCCGCAGTATGTGTATTTGCCGCGGCTGAGCCGTGCCGACCTAATCCTCGAAGGAATCCGTGACGGCCTCGCCAGCACGGTCTGGGCTTCTGATACCTTTGCCTATGCGAGCTCGTTTGATTCCGCGAATAGCCGTTACGTGGGGCTACAAGCCGGGCGCATCGGAATTGTTGTCACCGACGACCCGAATAGCGTCGTCGTCAAACCGTCCGTCGCCCAGAAGCAACTTGCCGCTGAACGTCCCCCGGCCATGCCTGGCCAACCGGCCGCTCCGGCTGCGGCCGGAGGGGATTCGACAGCACCGCCGCCAGGAGAGGAGTCCAGGCCCAGCACGAAGCCGCCTGTGCCGCAACCGACTCCCCTGCCGAAGAGGTTCTTCGGAACCGTAATCGTCGACGCTCAGCGGATCAATCGCGACATCGGAACCCTCGCCGCAGAAATCAGTCATCATCTGGCGAAACTGCCCAACGCGGAGGTGCAGGTCACCGTCGAGATCCAGGCGGACGCCCCCGCCGGCGTGCCGGACGACGTGGTCCGCACCGTAAGCGAAAACTGCCGCACACTCAAGTTCATCAACCACGGATTCGAAAAGGAATAGCGTTCGAGGAGGAATGATGACCGCAAGGCGAAATCCCAAAGATCCTTCCCCGTCATGAGCAGCACCGCCACATTGCCAGCCACGCAGCGCGCCTACACCTTGCGGCTCACTGGTCACCCCCCCTCGCCATCAACCAACAGCCCTCAACCCTCATCCAACTCGCCGCCGCCATCAACGAATTGGCATTCCCGCCTTTGGCATACTCACCTGGCCGTCAATCGCGGCACGGCCGCCTTTGGCGAATGGCTGCTCGCCATGCGGGGTGGACTGGACCATCGGTTGGCCGACATGCCAGCTTTGACTCAGGACCAAATCAAGGCTGAATTGGAGGCGTTGACCAAGACCGCGACAAAGAACAATCGGGCGGTGCCTTCACCAGCGGA
>JBEKVL010001144.1:0-2149 GCA_049514055.1 Tepidisphaeraceae bacterium
CATAGGCATGGCGGAAGGTGGCCGGACAGAGCCTGGAGGATCTGAACCGGCAGGCGCTCCAGTGGGCCACGGTGCGTATGGAGCATCGCCCGGCCAGTAAGACGAAGTTGATTCCCGCCCAGGCGTTCGAGCACGAACGCCACTATCTGACCGAACTCCCGGCCCAGCTCCCCGCGCCGTACTGGCCGCACGAGCGCGGCACGGATGAGTGTGGATACGTCTTATTCCTGGGGAATTACTACTGGGTGCCGGGGACCAAACAGGAAGACGTCAAGGTGCTGCAATACGCGGACCGTTTGAAGATCTATCGCGGGCGGACTCTCCTGGCGGAGTACCCGTTGCCGGCCGATGGTGTCAAAAATGCCCGTTTCAGCCCCGAGGGACAGCCGCCGCCACGGCATCTGCCCAAGCATCGCCACCACGGCTCCCAGCACGAGGAGCAGCGGTTGCGGGCACTGGACCCGGCGGTGGCTGCCTATGTGGACTTCGCCCTCCAGACGCCCGGCATCCAGCGGCATCGCTTCCTGCGTGAGTTGTTCGCGCTCTCGCGCAAGGTGACGCCGGCCGTGTTCGCCGAGGACGTCCCCGGCGATGCTACCGCCGCCCGCACGCGGGCCCTCCATCCCGCCATCCGCCGCCTACGGCCGCCCGCCCACGACTGGAACGACGTGCTCACTTCCAGCCGTTAGCCGCTCTCTCGTTTGAAAGTCACATCAACAGCGCTAGCCGCGCCCCACGCTGCGAACGGACGGGGCAATCTATCTGAGCACCGGCGGGGCAATTTATCTGATCGCCAACGGAAGCCTGGGATCAAATCCCGTAACTCCTTGACGCGGAACGGCTACGGAGTTATTAGTAGGGAGAGGCCCCGTGAACGCGGCTGATACGAGCCGCCACCCATTAAGTAGACGAGTCGCCAATGAAGACAACTCTTCGTGCCCTGTGGACCACTTTTGTGCTGCTGGCGGCCCCGCTTCTCCCTGCCGCCGAACAGCCACCCAAAGACAACCCGGTCGCCCGCTACAAGCTGCCGTGGACCGATGAGATCCAATGGGGCAACGTCGTGTCGATCGCCGATATGCCGGGCGAGACCGCGGACGCGCGGATCGCCGCGGCCTCCGAAAAACTGGGCAAGCAGGGCGGCGTGGTCTACCTGCCTGCTGGCACCTATGTCCTGAAGGAGTCGCTCAAGTTGAAGACCGGCGTCGTCGTTCGCGGCGCCGATCCGCAAGGAACCAAGAACGCGAACGACCCGAACTACGATCCTCCGACGAAGCTGGAGTTTCCGAAATTCGCGGCCAAGTGCGAAGGCGAAGGCACGCCCGTCGAGTCGGCCTTCAAGGGGATTCGGCTGGAAGACCCGGCCACGACGGCGAACTGCGGGGTCGTGAATGTGGCCATTAACCACGGCCACGTCGAGTTCGAGGAAGACAAGGACCACAACGCCGGAAGAAACCGGCTCGTCTACGGCTGCCTCGTGCGAAACGCGGCGGTCGCCGAACCGACCGTGCCGAAGGACTTCCAGCACCCGTGGCAGCGGTTCACGCACCGGCATCATGCGGCCTTTCACGTGAAGAGTACGGAGAACCTGCTAGTCGCCAACAACCGCCTGCCGGAATCGGACGGCAATTTCGTGATGAACGGATACAAGCTCCAGGCCGGCCAGAAGGACAAGACGGTCATCGAGAAGGACATCACGTTCGACTACGACTTCCGCCCCGGGATCTACGCGAACTTGGCCAGCGCGGGCGAGGCCTTCGGCGGCAAGCAGTTCACGCCGGAGGAAAGGCCCTGGGCGTTCCGCAAGGGCATCGTGATCCGCGACAACTACATCTTCTGCACCGGCAGCCCGGGCATCCTCTTCAGCGGCGACGGCACGATCTGCTCGTTCAACGTCATCCGCTTCAAGAAGAACGTGCAGCGCGAAACGGTGGCCGGCGTGTATCGCGGGCACTTCACCAACAACATCCGCGCCATCGAAATGCGCGGCTGGCGATGGACCGTCGAAGGCAACGACTACGAGGTGCATCGCAACCTCGGCCCGATCGGCCCCGACGGCGAGGGCCTGATGCACGAAGCCCACGAAAACTGCTCGATCAAGGACAGCAAGCTCATCAACAACAAGGGCAATGCCTATTTCAGCATCTGG
>JBEKVL010001145.1:0-2145 GCA_049514055.1 Tepidisphaeraceae bacterium
TCATTCAATAGGTCTGCCAGCCCAGGCGCGGCCAAGGGGTAAGTAAGAGCCGGCACGGCCGTCCATTGCGGCGCCATGCCGCTGGATAAGACAGTCGCGGGAACCTGGTTCAGCGGCAACAGGGGCGCCGTCAACATCCCGCCCAGCGACGGATGGAATGACGGCGCCTGGGCGGCCGGTCCTGCCGCCCCTAGCGTCGCGCTGACCGTCTCCTCCAGTTCCGGCGCCAGCGGCAGCACCACCCCGTTGAACACCAACTCGTCCAGGTACGGGCACTGGTTCAGCGGCCGCTTGCAGGCCAGGATCAATCGCCCCACCAGCGCGTGCAATTCCGCATGCGAAGGCGTCTCCCAGAGGCGGCGGAATAACTCCGAGGTCTCCGGATTCGTGAAATCGCTCTCCCGGAACAGCAGGTTATCCCCGTTGTCGAACTTGTCCCACAACTCCCGCTTGCCCGCAATCACCGCCTGGATCGCCGTGTAGATCGCCAGGTGCGAGAACCGGTCCACGTCGGCGTTGTAGATCGCCTCCTTGATCCGCTGCGGATGCTGAAAGCAGGGGTGCCCCACCTCGCCCGACTTCGTCTTCGCCAAGGCCGGCACGTACATCCCGTCGTAATCGATCAGCTTCAGGCTCAACTGGCCCGTCTCCGGCACCGGCACCAAGAGCACGTTGCCGTGCTGCAGGTCCCCGTGGGCGATCTTCGCCTTGCGAAGTTTGTCCGAAAGCCTCAACCACAAGGGGAGCAGGTTCTGCAGCGTCTTGGGCTTGTCGAGATAGTCGCACACGAATTGGTTCAGCCGCAACCCCTCCACCCAACGCATCTTCAAGAAGGGGTACGATTGCTTGCCGATGCGGATTCCCGGCTCGACGTAGTGGAACTCGACCATGAAGCCGAAGGGAACCTTCTGGAGATGCTCGCTGATCCCGCGGTAACGCTCCTTCAAGCCGGCCATCTCGCGGGTGAAGCACTTCACCGCCCACGTGTTGCCGGTGGCCGGGCAGTGGACCTTGTAGACGTCGGCGAAGTTGCCCGAGGAGGGCATGGGCATACCCAACGCATTCACGGCGGCTTCCCCCTCGCGGAGTTCCGCGTCGCTCATCGTCGAGCGGAGGTTCTGGATCGCCTCGTTGTATTCGTTGGGCCGCGGAAAAGCCATGAAAATCCTCTACTTCAATCGATTGACTCAATTCTTCGATTCGTGCAACTTCACAGATCGCTCCAAGACCAGTCCCACAGCGTTCAGGATGAGGCCGTGGCGTCCGTGGACGCCGATCACCTTTCTCCCGTCGCCGCCAACGGTCTGCGCCGATCCGGCGGCTTGGCCGATCCACGCGCTCTTATACGCGTCCTCCGTGTCGAGCCGGCCGTCATCGCCCAGACGCATGAATACGACGCGCACGGCGGCAACGTAAGGATTGGTCTTAACTTCCAACGCGCCCACGGCATATCCATTCCGCGCCACCACCTGCTGGGCTCCCGGGTTCATCCCAGGCCGCCTGCGCCGGTTTCGTGGCGGTCGCGGCGCCGCCGCGGGCTTCTCCGATTGGTCCTCCCCGTCGTAGATGGGGACCAAGTCCTGGATCGCTGGCTTGCCGGCCCACTCCCCAAACTGGTAGGAGAAGCCCAAAACTGGGCTGCCATCGCCAATCGAGTCGTCGGACCATCCGCCTTCTAAATCGCCAATCAACCGGGTACGGAATCCCCGCTGTTTGGCCGGGGAATCGAATGGAATCCCCCCGCCTATGGCAAGGCGGCTTGCACCGGAATCCCCGCTGGGGCTCGGCCACGAGGACGGACCGGTCGGCATCTGCATGGCTACGGCGACGCACTTTCCGCTGGTATCCTCGATGGAGATTTTGAAAGGCCCGTCCTTCATCCCCCACCCCGCAAAGATTCCCATGCAACTCGCGGGGGTGGAAGGTACCACGAACGGTGATGCTCGGCGCGTTCCATCCTGCCGCTCGATAACTAAATTATAGGCAGTACCCAAGCGTCCCAAGTAGACGAAATTGAGCTTCACACGGCATTCCCCGTGTTCGCCTCCGCACGCTACACTGACCCCGATCTGGGAGAATAGCGTGCCGTTGCCGGGCGACGTGGAATTGGCGGGCGACGGACCGTCGGCGACAAGCGGCGGCGCG
>JBEKVL010001146.1:0-2141 GCA_049514055.1 Tepidisphaeraceae bacterium
TCCGCCCTCCTGGCCGCGACAGACGGTGACACCATTTGGATCGCGGGGGGAACCTACAAGCCGACGACCACAACCGACCGGACGGTCAGCTTCGCCCTACGTAACGCGGTTGCGATCTACGGCGGGTATGCCGGGTACGGCACGCCCAATCCCAATGCGCGCAACACCGTGGCGTACCCCACCATCCTTTCCGGGGACATCGGGACAATCAACAAGACATCTGACGACAGTTACCATGTTCTCACCGCAACCGGCTTGGGCAGTTCCACCGTTCTTAACAGTCTTACCGTGAGCGGTGGAAACGCCAATGGCGCGGGTGCGAACCAAGCCGTCGGAGGCGGCCTCCTTGCGTCAGTGAGTTCACCGACCCTGATCAGTTGTATTTTCAGCGGGAACACGGCCACAGGCTCGGGTGGCGGGCTATACAACTCGGTCTCCAGCCCGACGTTGACCAACTGCACGTTCAGCGGGAACGCGGCTACCGTTGGCGGGGCGATCTACGCCTACTACTCCGCGCCGATACTGACCAACTGCACGCTCAGCGGGAGCTCGGCGCTTTCATCCGGCGGTGGGTTGTACAACTCCGGCTCCAACCCAAAGCTGACCAACTGTATCATCTGGGGCAGTGGCAATTCGCCCATCTACAACAGTTTGAGCACGCCGGTGATCACGTACAGCGACATTCAGGGCGGCTACAGCGGAACTGGTAACATCAACGCCGATCCGCTCTTTGTCCGCAACCCATCGGCCGGCCCCGATGGGATATGGGGCACGGCCGACGACGACTACGGCGATCTCCGCTTGCTCTCGTCTTCCCCGGCCATCAACGCCGGCTCCAACGCGGCCATTCCCACTGGCGTGACCACCGATCTGGCCGGAAACGCACGCGTCGTCAACACGACTGTTGACATGGGAGCCTATGAATACGGGCCGGGCACGCTGACCTTTGTCGGCACTGCGGCGAGCGATGCGGCCTACGCCCGCCTGAGCGCTGACGGCACGCAGTTCCAGGTCTGGAATGGGCCGACACCAACCGGCACTCCCGCCGGCACCTATCCGGTCGCTACTCCGCTGGGTTTCGTCTTCGACATGCAAGGAGGCAATAACAGCCTGACGCTGGATATCTGCAACGGGCTTCCGGCGGTTCCGGTCAACTTCGTCGCCGGGACCGGCACCGATACGGTCACCATCACCGGCACCGGCCCGGCGGATACGGTCAGTTTTCAGGCAAGCAAGATTCTTCTCGACTCAGCCACACTCTTCACGACCGGTGTCGAAACCCGCCAGATCGACGGCCCGGCCGGCTCGGTCATCAGCCTGGGCTCCCTGACGGCGTCCACGCCGGTAACGCTCATCCCGATGAAAAGCCTCGTGGTGAACACGAACAGTCTCTCCATCACCGGCAGCGGCTCCTTGGACCTGGCCGGCAATGCGATGATCCTGATCTATGGCGGATCATCACCCATGCCCCAGGTTCAGCAGTGGATCAACAATGGGCGGATAGGCGTGACGCCGGCGCTGAAGACGACAAGCACCGTGGCCTCGGGCATACCGGCACTGGGGATGGTGGACAATGCGCTGCTGCATCTGGCCAGCTTCGCGGGGCATTCATTGAGCGGCGTGTTCAGCCAGTTGCTCATCCAGAGCACGGTGGCTGGTGACACGAACTTGGATGGCAAGGTGGACCAATCCGACTACGTGAACATCATCGCCAACATGGGCAGCACGAACGCCCAATGGTTCCTCGGCGATCTGAATGGCGATGGTCTGGTGACACCCGATGATCTGGCCGTGGTCGCGGCCAATCTCGGTGCCGGAGCGAGTATCGCCGCCGGCCCGTCGCTGGCCACGGCGTCGCCGGCAAATCCAGCGATGGCAGCCATGGCGGTCAGCGAGGCGTCCCCGATGATCGACAAGTCTGTGGCCGCAACTGCCAAGCCTGCGGTCCACGCAAAGAAGCCAGTCCCGCATCACAAGCAGCCGAAGGTCATCCACTCCGCTACGAAGCACATTTGAACGGAGGCTGTCGCCTCTCCGCGTCAGAACGGCACCAAGCCTTGTGCGATGGCGCGTCGAATCCTGTCTTGATCGCGAGAACAGGAGCGCGCACACATGTGCGCAGCCTTCGTACTCCCAAATCG
>JBEKVL010001147.1:0-2140 GCA_049514055.1 Tepidisphaeraceae bacterium
GTCGAGCGTTTGGAAGAACAACTCCTTGTTGGCCGGCGCCACGAAATGCGCACTGCCGTCCTCTTCCACGGGGACCGTCCCCAGGACGTAACGGACCAGCGACACGGAATCGCCGGCCGAGGCGATCCGCAGCCCGGTCTCATGCGGCGGATTGCCCGAGGGGACCGTCATCGGCAGCACCTGGAACACCCGCAGCTCCTTGATCTTTGTCCCCGCCGGCCAGCCCTTGAGGCTGTCGTAGACGTTGATCACCGTCAGGGTGCCTTCGGCCGGCTTCACGGCGTCGGCCGGCTGGGCGGCCGGATTGATCCGGATCCCGGGCGCGATCTGGCTGGGCACGACCGGTTGCCGCTGGGTCGGGCGGAGCGGGATGGGGCTCTGGCAGGCAATCTCCGCGTCACGGTAGATCAACTCCTTGTTGCCCCACGAGTCGACCAGGTAGATCCCATAATTCCCCGGGGCGCCGTGCTTGCCCAGGGCGCGGTCCGCGTCGTAGACGCAGAGATAGAAGTCTTCACTGAGCGGCCAGGCCGTGCCATAGGCCTGAGCGCCGCCCTGGCTCTCGGGGAAGCCCACCTCCGGGGTGAGCCGCTTCACCGGGGCCATGGCGTCGTCGTCCTCGACGCGTGGATCCAGGAGCACCAGCGACCCGAACGCCTGGCCGTGGTGCGGCGCCGCCGTGGCCACGTACTTGTGCGAGCCGGGCACGGCGCGGACGTTCATTTCCATGTCGGGCCGCGTCTCGCGGGGAGCGAAGTTGCCGTGCAGGGCCCGCGAGTCGCCCCCTTCGAGCGTCGTGATCCAGGGCAAGTGGGCCGTGCAGCCGTGACGGTCGACATAGTCCCACCGCGTGTAGATGATCCGGCCGTCGTGCGTCACGCTCGGGTGCCACTCGTTGGTCTCGTGGAAGCTGAGGCAATTGATGTCGCCGCCATCGGCTGCCATGTCGAACAGCGTGTACGTGGGGCACGATCGCCCGCACCGCAGGTATCCCCCGCGCCGCTCGGTGATGAAGGCGATCCGCCCGTTGGGCAGCCAGCAGGGGGCGAAATCGTTCCAGGTGCCGTCGGTCAACTGCTCGAGGTCCGAGCCGTCGGCGTTGACCTTGAAGACGTGATAACTGCGTCCCACGGACCAATGCCCGCGAGTGGGATCGGTGTGCCCTTTGTGCCCGCCGTCGCCCGTACACTCGACGTAAGCAAAAAGTATTTGGCGGGCGTCGTAGGAGAGGGCCGGCGTGATGAGGCTGCCGCCGTGGAGTTTCTGCCCCATGAGCCGCCCGTTGGCCACCGTCGAATCGGCCAGGACGTCGCGCAGTCGGGCATCGCGGCCCAGAGGGTTCGAGAGCACGAAGAGTCCGCCACCCGGCCGCGCCGTGGCCCCGTAGTACTGGTCGCACATGTGGTCGTACTTCGCGCGGTGACGCTTGATGAACAGCAGCCGGTCGAAATCCAATAGGGGGTTCCGCAAGGCGATCTGCCGCCGCAACCGGCAGGCGTCGGCAAATAGCAGGTAACGGGCATCGGCGTTCTCGGGCTTGATCTGGGCGCTGACGGCTTGCAGCTCGGCAAGCTCCTTTTCCAGGGCGGCCCACGCCGCTCCGGGTGGCACGGGCGTCCCGCCCGTGCTGGCCGGTGCCGCTCGTTTCAATTCGGCCAGCAAGGCCGCGGTCCGCCGCAGCACCACGTCGGCCGGGTCGCGGTCGCCGTCGAGCACCAGCGATTCCCGGCGTTGCGTCTGGGCGGCAACCTTCGTGAAGTGCGGCCGGTTGTGCAGGTCGTGCTGGAGGGCCTCGAACTGGCTCTCCCATTCCTTCTCCAGGTCCACCTGCGGCCAGTCGGCCAGGCCGAGCACGGCGCAGGAGCAGACAGCCACGCCGGCGAAGGCAACCTTTTTCCAGAAGCCGCCGATCACCGGCCAGTCCAATCGCGAGAAATGCGTCATCGTTTTGCCCCTTGGGAAGGAAGGCGGGAAGGTGGGGAAGTCTGAACGTCGCGGAAGGCGGCTCCATTTTAGTACCATCGCCACCGGTGGTCAAACCGTGTATGCCGTCGACCGATTCCTCGCCTGCTCGTAACCACAACGAACTGGAATGACATGCTCTTAACCGACAAACGGCCTTACGTTCTTTCGGGTGGTA
>JBEKVL010001148.1:0-2137 GCA_049514055.1 Tepidisphaeraceae bacterium
GGCCAGAATCATCGAAGCAAGCAATGCCGCGGCAACGCGGCCAGCGACGCGCCCCGTGGAGACGGCGGCGCCGGCACGATAAGGAGCAGTTTATGAACCCAATCAGAAAATACGGCAACTGGATCATCATCGGCGTGGCGGGGCTTACCCTCGGCGGTGGATACACATTCTTCGGCGGGCAGCTTCGCGGCGCCATTCTGAGTTCGTCGGAAAAGAAAGCGGCGTCGGAATCCGAGAGCGAGCCGTTCAAGGTGGAGGGCGACACCATCGCCTTTCCGGACGCGGCCGCAAAGACGCTGGGACTCCAGACCGAAGTCGCAGTGCCCAGGCGCGTGCCCATCACCCTCCGGCTGACAGGCCGCACGGGGTTGAACATGGAGCGGGTGACGCACGTCCACGCGCAGTTTCCCGGCAAGATCATGGACCTGGGCCCGGCGCTGGGTTCCATCGTGAAGGGACCCGAGGCTCCCGGCGGGCCGGATACCTTGTGCGTCATCGAGTCTACGGATCTGGCCGGTGCCAAGGGCGACTACGTGAAAGCACGGGTGCAGCTCGAGGTCGACAAGGACACGTTGCGCCGCACGAAGGAACTGGTGGAACAGAAGGTTCTGGCCGACAAGTTCCTGGAGGATGCGAAATCGGCCGTGAAGAAGAGCCAGGCCGACTATGACGCCGCCCGCCAGCGCCTGCTTGTTTATGGACTGAAGGACGCGGACTTCAGCGAGATCGAGATGCAGGAAGGCCGCCAGCGGATGGTCTACCAGATCACCTGCCCGCGGTCGGGGATCATCACCGAGAAGAACGTCACCCGCGGCGAACTGGCCGACCCGACGCTGAACCTCTTCACCATCGCGGACCTGTCCAAGGTCTGGATCTGGGGCGACGTCTACGAGCGCGACAGCCGACGCCTGCGCGAGGGGCAGAAGATGAAGGTCATCGTCGCTTCGCATCCGGACGAACCGCGCGAGTGTACGGTGGAATGGATCAGCCCGGTCCTCGACAGCAACACGCGCAGCATCCGCATCCGGGGTTCCCTGGACAACGCCGATGGGCGTCTCCTGGCCGACATGTACGCGACCATCGTCCTGATCGTGGACGACAAGACGGACTCGATCGTCGTGCCGGCCGAGGCGGTGGTGAGAAAGCGGGACATCACTTACGCCTTTGTGGGGTGCAAACACGGCGACGATGCCCAGGTCTTCGAGCGCCGAATCGTGAAAGCCGAACCGATCGGCGGCGGCATCGGGTTCGGTTTCGATCCGGCATCGCCGGGCGGCACGACCCGGCCCGCCGGCGAATCAGTCGACAGCCAGTCGCTGGAATCCAGCCCGTCCAGGCCGGAAATGCTCCGAATCGTCGAGGGCATTCACGATGGCGACCTCGTCGTGACCCGGGGAGCGTTGGGGTTGTACTACGAAATCGAGCAGCACAAGGCCCGCTGAAACCATGATCCGCAAACTCATTGACTTCTCACTCGATCACCGCCTGGTGCTGGTCGGCATGCTCCTTGCGTTCATCCTGCATGCATACTACGCCTATCGCCAAGTGCCCATCGAGGCTTTTCCCGACCCCGACGACATCCATGTGCAGGTCATCACCCTCTGGCCCGGGCAGGCGGCCGAGGAGATCGAAGCCCTGGTCACGCGCCCGACCGAGCAGGCGCTCAACGGCACCGCCGGGTTGGCCAGCCTCCGTTCGATCAGCATGTTCGGCCTCTCGGTGGTGACGTGTACTTTCGAAGACTCGGTGAGCGACGCGACGGCCCGGGCGTCGGTGCTGGAGAAGATGCAGACGGTGAACCTGCCGGCCAGCGCCAACTGGCAACTGGCTCCTCTGGCCACCAGCACCGGCGAGGTCTTCCGCTACATCATCCGCGGATCCCACCACAAGCTGGCCGAACTCCGGGCGCTGCAGGACTGGACCATTGACCCCGCCCTGCGGCAGGTGCCCGGAGTGGCCGACGTCAATGCATTCGGCGGCGGCATCAAGCAATACCAGGTGATCGTCAAGCCGGAACTTCTCCTGCAGCAGAAGGTGACGCTGAGCCAGGTGTTCACCGCCCTGCAGAACAACAATGCCAACACCGGCGGCAACGTGTTGCGAACCGGCGAACAGATGCTGGTGATCCGCGGCGTTG
>JBEKVL010001149.1:0-2137 GCA_049514055.1 Tepidisphaeraceae bacterium
TTCACTCCGGAACGAACCACCCTTAAGGCAATACTCGCCGTTCTCCAGCAGAACCCACTCGCCGACGTTGCCCAGCATGTCATAGAGACCGAATGCGTTGGGCTTCAACGTCGCGACAGTGTGCTCCTCATCATCGGAATTGTCGGCAAACCAAGCCACCTCGGCCAGTTGAGCCGGCGTCGCGGGCTGCGTGGTCGGCCGGCCGGACAGTGCGGCCAACTGCCACTCGGCTTCCGTGGGCAGACGGACAACGCGGTTGTTCTGCTTGCCGATCCATTGGCAGTAGGCGACGGCCGACGCCGGTGGAATGTTGGCAGCAGGCAGATCCTTCTCCTCTCGCGTACCACTGAACGAAACAAAACATGGAGGCTCGACGCGTCCCGTGCGGGCCTCGAACTCCTTTGCACGCTGCCCATCTTCTAATGGAACATCCAACGCGAACGACCAAACTCGCACCACCTCCTGCGTAGTCTCCGTGCGGGCCATGTAAAACGGCTTCACCTGCACAGTGTGGGGCCGTTCGCCCTCGACCAGCGGAGCCAGTTCAACCCGACCCCCGGGAATCCGCACGAACTCGACCTCGTGCGTGCTGGGCCGGACGCGAAGACGGAAAGTCGCAGGCTGTGTCGTCGGCCGCGTGGCCGGGTCGGTCCCTGCCCACGCCGGAAAACACCCGGCCAGACAGAACAGAACGAGATGTACACATGTCATTCGCATGTAATGACACCTTGCAGACTGATCCTGTACACTTATACCCGCGATCCGGATTTGCGTTGCCGGAAACCGCTCGATCACCAGACACGGGGCGTGACCAGAAATCCAGGCACGCTGTAAACACCTTGCGATGCTACGGTTGTCATTCTGAGCGTACTCGCGAAGAATCTGGCTTTGGACACCGGGACCAGATCCCTCGCGAGTACGCTCGGGATGACGGTTTTTGGACAGGACGAAGTTCCCCGCACAATGGGCGCGATCGTCGATCGCGATGCCCCCCGCGATGACCCATCGCGGCTACAGCCATCTATTCCACCCTCAACCCCCGTGGTATCATCCAATTTCCAGACCAGCAACTCGCCTCACAGGAGAACACCATGCTCGACACCCTTCGCCTCTCTCGATCGCTCTATGCCGCCGCCATTGTCCTCTCCGGCATCGCCGCCGCGGCCATCGCCCAGCAACCCGACCTCATCCGCGAGCCCTTTCGCCTGGACACCGGCCTGATTTCCCGCTCCATCTCCTTCGAGAACCCCACCGGCGCACCCGGCGAGGGCGGCCAGGCGGCCAGCAACCTCGGCCCCGGCCGCAAAGGTCTGCCTTCCAAGACCATCGTGCCCGGCCAATCGATCCAACTCTGCGACATCGAAGGCCCCGGCACCATCCGCCACATCTGGGTCACCGTCAACCACGACCCCGTCGCCCTGCGCAGCTTCGTCATGCGGGCCTGGTACGATGGCCAGGAACACCCCAGCATCGAATGCCCCGTCGGCGACTTCTTCGGCACGGCCGCCGGCAAGGTCATGCCCTACGCCTCGGCCGTCCACTCCGTCGGCGCCAGCGCGGGCATGAACCTCTGGCTGCCCATGCCCTTCGCCAAACGCGTGAAGATCACCTTCACCAACGAGGGCGAAAAAGCCACGCCGCTCTTCTACCAGATCAGCTATACGCTCGGCGACAAACACGCCACCGACGTCGGCCGCCTGCACACGCTCTTCCGCCGCGAAAACCCCACGACTGAGAAGAAGGACTTCGAACTGCTGCCGCAGCGCAGCCAGAAGGGACGATTCATCGGCTCGGTCATCGGCATCCGCAACCTCCATCCCGGCCAGTGGTGGGGCGAGGGCGAGATCAAAGTCTACATGGACGGCGACAAGGACAAGCCCACGATCGTCGGCACCGGCAGCGAGGACTACGTCGGACTCTCCTGGGGCATCCAGCAGACCCCGTTCCCATACAACGGATGTAGTTTCAATCAGAAGGACTACGTCTCGATGTATCGCTGGCACCTGGCCGACCCCATCGCCTGGCAGAAGGAAGCCCGCATCACCATCCAGCAGATCGCCTACAAGGGCGGCCTGCTCGAAACCCACGACGACTGGTCCTGCGCCACGTTCTGGTACGAACCCGTCCCCAGCGCCCC
>JBEKVL010001150.1:0-2137 GCA_049514055.1 Tepidisphaeraceae bacterium
GGTAGAGTGCTCCGGCGGCCAGGGGAATGCCGAGCAGGTTGTAGATGGCGGCCCAGGCGAGGTTTTGGCGCATGATGCGGAGGGTTGCGCGGGCCAGTTGGATGGCGGCGGGAATGGCCGCAGGATGAGCGCGCACCAGCAACACGTCGCCCGCCTCCTGAGCCAGATCTGCGCCGGTGCCCATACTGATGCCGGCGTCGGCCTGAGCCAGCGCGGCGGCGTCGTTGATGCCGTCGCCGACCATGGCAACGCGCAGTCCGGCTTGTTGGAGGGCGCGGATGCGAGCCAGCTTTGCGGCGGGATCGAGGCTGGCTTCCAGTTCGTCGATTCCCGCCTGACGGGCCATCGGGCTGGCCGCGGCCAGTGAATCGCCGGTGAGCATGAGCACACGCAAACCGGCTTGGCGCAGGGCGGTTACGGCTGCTGCGGCGTCGGGGCGCAAGGCGTCGCGGGCGTCGAAACAGCCGACGGCAGCCCCGTCCAGCGCCATCCACAAGCGGGTTACGCCGGGTTCGGCTGGGTTGAGGTCCACAGGCAGGGGTAAAAAATACTCTTCAAAAAGCTCGATGTTGCCCAGCAAGCATTTTTTGTTTTCGACGGTCGCGCTCAAACCGCGGCCGGGCAAGACCTGCGCCTCTTCGGCGGCGGGCCACGCCAGTCCTCGCTGGCGCGCCGCATCGAGAAGGGCGTGGGCAAGGGGGTGGTTGGAGCGCTCTTCGGCTGATGCGGCAAGGCGCAGTAATTCGTCTTCGTTTTGATCAGCCAGAGGATGAATCGCCTCCAGCACGGGACGGCCCACGGTCAGGGTTCCGGTCTTGTCGAGCACGATAGCGTCCAGGTGCGCCAGCCGTTCCAGCGCTTGGCCGCCTTTGTAGAGCACGCCCAACTGAGCACCGCGACCCACCGCAACCGTGAGCGCGGCGGGCACGGCCAGGCCCATGGCGCAGGGACAGGCGATCACCAGCACGGCCACAGTGTTGGCCAGCGCCATGGGCAAGGAATGGGCTGCGACCAGCCACACGATCAACGTGACCGCGGCCAGCAACAGAACCACCGGCACAAAGATCGCGCTGGCGCGGTCGGCCAAACGTTCCATCGGAGCTCGGCTGCTCTGCGCCTGCTCGACCATGCGGGTGATCTGGGCCAGCACGGTGGCCTCACCCAGCGATTCGGCGCGGCAGGTGACGGCGCCGTCGTAATTGAGCGACCCGGCCAGAACCCTGTCGCCGAGGGTGCGGTCGATGGGCACCGATTCGCCGGTCAGCATCGATTCGTCCACGGTGGTGCGGCCGGCGAGGATGACAGCGTCCACCGGGAATCGCTCGCCGGGCAGGATCACGACTTCGTCGCCTTCCCTGATTTCTTCTAGAGGAACCATGCTCTCGACGCCATCGCGAATGCGGCGAGTTGTTGCCGGACGCAGGTGCGAGAGTGAGTGGAGGGCGGCGAGGGCGCGACGGCGAGCGCTGGCCTCGAGCGTCTTGCCCAGCAACAGAAAGCCGAGAATCAGCAGCACGGCGTCGAAGTAAACGCTCCTGCCCGGCGCTGGCCACAGCGTCGCATAAGCGGAGTAGGCGAGCGCCACGCCGGTTCCCAGGCTGACCAGGGTATTCATATTTGTCGTCCCGTGACGCAGGCCGCGCAGCGCGCTCAGGTAGATGGGTCTTCCAGCCCAGATGGCCAATGTCGCCGTTGCGAGTAGCAGAAACCAGCGCAATCCGTTGGCGGGCAGTGCATAGAGAATGGGCACGAGGCGCATCAGGGCGTGATCTGGAGAGCCCATCGCGGCATCGAGCGGCATGGCCAGCACCATGGCCGCAACTCCAGCGGCGATGGTGACCCAGGCTTTGCGGCCCGCGCTCTCCGACTGCTTGTCGGGGGCGGCCGCAGCGTCGCCCACGCGAGGCAAAACGGCGTCGTAGCCAGCGGCGCGAACGGCTTCAATCAGCGATGCGGCGCTCACCCTAGCCTGATCAAACTCGACAGTGGCACGGTGACTCATCAAATCGACGCGGGCTAAAGTGACCCCGACGGTGGCCAGCAGAGCTGCCTCGACGTGATGTTGGCAGGCGGCGCAGCTCATGCCCAGGATGGGGAGGGTGATGGATTGTGGAGGAGCAGACGCCATGCAGGCATC
>JBEKVL010001151.1:0-2135 GCA_049514055.1 Tepidisphaeraceae bacterium
CGGTGTGATTACGGAGATTCAAATGGACGCGATCGAGTACCTCACGGGCGACAAGCACATGTGGATCGACGTGGGCCACACCCTCACGGGCTCGGTGCCGCCGCCGGCGCCGGTCAGGAGCTTTGCCGACACCTCGCCGGCCGCCCCCACAACACTGCCGGGCAGCACCACGCAACCGGCAACGGCCGGCGTGGCTGAAACACCGACGCCGCTGCCGAATCCGAACGATCCGAACCTGACGCTCGAAGAACGAATGAAGCTCCGCCGCGCCCAGCAACTGAACGGCGGACAGTGACCGATCCCGAATGGAGCTTCGTGTGCCAATGACAGACAGAGAACCCACGCCAAAGGAACTGAACATGCGCCGTCGCCAACGCCAACTTCTCGCAGCGTCGTTACTAATGGGAACCGCGGTTTCGCTGTCAGCACCGTACGTGACAGGCCAGGCCGTTCCCGCTCCCGCTGTCGGACCGGCTCCCGCCACACAGCCGGTTATCGTCGCGGCCACGCAACCGACCACCCAGCCGACCACGCAGCCGCTCGTCGTCGCCACTACGCAGCCAACCACCCAGCCGACCACCCGCAGCAGCGCGTCCACACCTCACATCGTCCTCCAGCCCGGCGGCAGGATCCTGCTCAACTTCAAGGAAGCCTCGATCGATTCCGTTCTCGATGAACTCTCGGCCGTCGCCGGTTACACGATCTACAGGCAGGTTAAGCCCGAAGGACGGGTCAACCTCGACAGCAAGGGCAAGCCGCTTTCGGCCGAGGAAGCCATCACGGCATTGAACATGGTGCTCAATGACCGCGGATACGCCGCGATCCAGCAGGGCCGCATGCTCAAGATCATGACGCGAGACAAGGCCCGTAAGGCCAACATTCCCGTCCGCAAAGGCTCCGACCCCAAGGAAATCGCCGAGACCGACGAACTCATCACGCAGGTCATCCCCCTTGCATACGTCGACGCCACGCAGCTCAAGGCGGACCTTGCCCCCCTGGTCAATCCCGAGGCTGACTTCACTGCCAACGCCTCCAGCAACGCCCTGATCATGACCGACACTTCGGCCAATATTCGCCGCGTGGTCGAGATCGTCAATGAACTGGACAAACAACTGGCCGATGCAACTGAAGTGAAAGTCTTCCAACTCAAGTATGCCAGCGCCGCCAACGCGGCCAAGCTGGTCAATGACCTCTTTGGCGCGCAGGCGATCCCTGGCGGCGGCCAGGGACGTGGCGGCGGTGGTGGCGGCCAGGGGCGTGGCGGCGGCGGCTTCGGCGGCTTCGGCGGCGGTGGGTTTGGAGGCGGCGGCTTTGGCGGTGGGGGCTTTGGCGGCGGCGGCTTTGGCGGCGCACCCGGGGGAGCGCCCGGCGCCGCAGCCGCAGCCGGCGGCGCCCAATCGAGCCGTCGCACGGCACGGGTGACGGCCTCATCGGACGACCGCACCAACACGCTCGTCGTCACCGGACCCACGGCCGTGCTCACGGTCGTCGCCCAGGTCGTCAAGGAACTCGATGCCAACCCCACCTCCGACGACAGCGTGTTCGTCTATCGCCTAAAGAACGCCCAGTCGCTCAACATCGAGGCCGTCGTCAACAATCTTTTCAACGGCACCAACATGGCACGCGGCAGCAGCAACAGCCAAACCGCTCTGCCAAATCGCAGCAGCACCTTGGGCGGCAGCAGTGCGCGGACTGGATCAAGCGGCACCGGTAGCACGACCGCCAATCGCTCGACCGGAAGCTCGACCAGCGGCTTCGGTGGAAGCAGCGGCCGTACGGGCTTCGGCGGCGCCTCGGCCAGCACCATGAACATCGCGTCCCAGCTCGCCGGCCAGGTGACCATCATCGCCGATCCCGACACCAACTCCCTGCTCGTGCGCACCAGCCCCAAGAACTGGGACCAGGTCAAGGACATCCTCAAGGAACTCGACCGACCCGTGGCCCAGGTGCTCATCAAGGTTCTGATCGCGGAAGTCACCCACGACAACGAAACGGATGTCGGCGCCGAGTTCTCCGCCCTCAACATCCGTGCCAGCGGACTGGGGCAGAAGGGCGGCACCGCCTTCGGCCAGGCCGCCCAGGCCGCTGCGGGCAACGGCGCGTCGGTCCAGATCCTCGAAACCAATTTTAACGCC
>JBEKVL010001152.1:0-2134 GCA_049514055.1 Tepidisphaeraceae bacterium
CCGGTGGTGATCGAAGATGTGATTGTTGATGGCAAGAGCGAGAATCCCGGCGCGATCGTGGACCTGCCGCCAGGGAGGCGCAACATCGAGTTTCGCTACACCGCTTTGAGCCTGATCTCGCCCAGTCGCATCACTTTCCGCTACAAACTGGATGGTTTCGACGCCGACTGGATCGACGCGGGCGGGCGACGGGAGGCGTTCTACACCAACCTGCCCCCCAAACACTATCGGTTCCTGGTGAAGGCGTGCAATGCCGATGGCACATGGAGCCAGAGCCCGGGCGAGGCGAGTTTCATTCTCCGGCCGCACTATTGGCAGCAAGCGTGGTTCTGGCCGGCGTGTGCGGCGATCCTGCTGGGGTGCGGCGCCGCGGCGTATCGGTTGCGCATCCGGCGGATCAAGGATCGCCTGCGGCTCATCGTCCTGGAGCGTGGCCGGATCGCCCGCGAATTGCACGACACGCTCCTGCAGGGATTCTCGGGGGTGACGATGGAGATGCAGGCGCTGCGCAGCAGGCTGGCATCGGCCGACGAGCGGGCCGCGCTCGATGATATCATCGGCGATGCGGCCAACAGCATGCGCGAGGCGCGTCGCTCGCTCGCCGGACTGCGCAACGAGCAGGGGTCAGGCCTGGCGACGGCGCTGGGGCAGACGGCGCGGCAGATGACCGAGGTGAAGGACATCCGGCTCAAGCTGCAGCTTCAGGAATGCGATACGGGTCTGCCGGCCGACGTGCAGTACAATCTCGTGCGTATCGCCCAGGAGGCCATCGCCAACACTCTCCAACACGCGGCCGCGGGCAATCTCGAGGTTCGGCTGGACTGCGACGCGGAGTTTCTCAACCTCGTCGTAAGCGATGACGGCCGCGGCTTTGACGCTGCCGACCCTCAGCTTTCCCGGCCGGGGCACTATGGGGTGGTCGGCATGAGGGAGCGAGCGGGACAGATTGGCGCGGAGTTCCGCATCGAGAGCCAGAGCGGGCGGGGCACACGGGTTTGCGTGCAACTGCCGATTTCCAAACCAGGCGCGGAGGCGACGGCGGCCCGGCCGGAACGGGACCGCCCGGCGGAGGTCTGAGATGTCGCAAAGCGAAGTGACGGAGATCATCCGCGTGTTGTGTGCCGACGATCATCCGCTGGTGCGCAAGGGGATCGCATCCATCCTGGAGAACGAAGCCGACATGCAACTCGTTGCCGAAGCCGGCAACGGGCGCGACGCCGTGGCACAATTCCAGCAGCACCGGCCGGACGTCACGCTCATGGACCTGCGGATGCCGGAGATGGACGGCGTGGCCGCGGTAAGGGCGATCCGGCAGGAATTCCCGGATGCGCGGATCATCGCCTTGACCAGCTACGACGGCGACCAGGAGATTCACCGCGCCCTGGATGCCGGCATACGCGGCTATCTGCTGAAGGAGATGGTTCACACAGAGGTGTTGCGGGCGATCCGGATCGTCCATTCCGGCAAACGCCTGGTGCCGGAGGCGGTGGCGCAGCGGCTGGGCGAACATCACCCGCAGGCGGCGCTGACGCCGCGCGAGGTCGAGGTGCTCACCCTGGTGGCCCAGGGGCTGTCGAACCAGGAGATCGGAGAGCGGCTGGGCACGGCCGGTGGCACGGTGAAGATGCACATCCAGAACATCCTCGGCAAACTGGGCGCGGCCGACCGCACCCATGCGGTCACGATCGCCATCCACCGGGGGATTCTGCGGTTGGGGGCGTAAAGCCATATGCCGAACGGCATATGCCCGACCCTGCCGTTGGGCAGTTGCGGGAGGGCATCGGACATGCAAGAAAGACGCATGGTCACAGCAATTTCGTTTGGCTGAAAACATTCGTGCAAGTGGCCCGTAGGTCAAACAGCTATGATTGAATTAAATGAAACGCGAGACCCGCCCATGAACCCCGAGTTCCCCGACATGCCGCGCGCCAGGCCGCTCCCGTTTGCGGAGCGCAACGACGACACCGCCGCTCGGGCGCACGGCAGCAGCGCCTGGATATGGATCGTCCTGTTTGTCGGCGCCGTCGGTTTCGCCGTCTGGAAGTTCTATCCAAACATCCGGCAGGTGCTGGCTGGAGCGAGCACAACGCAACCAGCCGCCGCTCCCGCGTGCGGACGCACGGTTCCCGTGCTC
>JBEKVL010001153.1:0-2586 GCA_049514055.1 Tepidisphaeraceae bacterium
CATTGCAAACGGCGGGTGCCATTCAGCAACTTGAGCCAGTTCTCCGACGGTAGCGTTCCTGCTTAGAATCAGATCACAAACCCTTGGTTTGCGCGCACCTTCGATGAGTAGGGTGTAAAACTCCTGGGTTGTCTGCTTTGCAGTGGTGAGGTCAACAAAGCGGCTCTGAACTTCTCTGATGCTGGCGATTGGATAACCATTGGGGACGAAGGACGCCGTAATATGCTTGCAGTCAGTCACGCCCCAGAAGCGGCCGAGACCATCAACTTCCCACTCCTTCGGGAGCACCCCCACCTCCGTCTGCTTGTAGCCGGGCTTCACTTTGGTGCTCACGACGGATTCTCCGTGAGCGGGTCCGGCCCTGAATCCCACATCTCTCGATAGGCGCGGACGTAGTAGGCCGTGGCGGCGGGGTCGATGGAAAAATAATGGCGGCAGAGTCGGCGGTAGAGTTGCAGTGCGGGATCGGAATCGCAGAAGTCCAGCAAGCCGTCGAGTGTCTGCTCGATCGTGCGAACATCGCGGCTGCCGCTACGGAGACTGTCCTCGGCTACCGGCGTGTACTGCGTCACGGCTTCCTGGCTGATCTCGGTGAGCCTGCCGCCTAGTGGCTTGAGCGAGTTCAGCAGATCATCGTACCCGCCCGTCGAGGGTGTTGAGATCTCGTCTTTCTTCATGGCGCGAACCCCATCCTTTCCAGGTGGCCGCTGACTTTCGCGTCCAGTTCGGCCACCCGCTCGGTGAGCTTCGGCATCGGGGTTTCGTACCGCTCGGCCAGTTCCTTCACGCGCTGGGTGAGGGCCTGGCTGATCCGGTCCATTTCGCCGTGTATGGCCGTTTCGAGCGCGGCGAGCCACTTGTCGTCCACCACCAGCGTCTTGATTTCCGCCTCGGTGAGCTTGGGGTATTTCGCCAGGGCCTGGGCATCGAGCGCGACCTCGGCCTCCTTAATCTTGTTCTTGAGGTCGGCCTCCTGGGTGCTGAGCTTCAGCCACTTATTGAGCACGATGGCTTCCTCCTTGGCCTCCTTGTCGCCCTTGATCTCCTTCAGCCGTGCGGCGACGTTCGCCTTATTCACCTTGTCCAGTTCCGAGAAGGCGCCTTCCTCGCCGCCGTGCTCCTCCTCCAACTCGGCGATCTGCGCAATGACGCCTTCCAACTCGGCTGCCAGCTTGTCAATGGCCTCCCGCTCCTTGGCGAAGTAGCGGGCGACGATGAGGGCCTTGGGCACGAGGTCGCAGGTCCACCCCTTGTCCTTCTCCTTGCCCTTCTTGTCCCGCTCGATGATGCGGTAGGTCTCGGCCTTCCAGCCATCATCGGCGATGAGGTAGCAGTCGTCCTGCATAGTCTCGGCCCAGTAGTCCATCAAATGCTGATAAACGTCGTAACGATCGACCAGCGGGTCGGAAGCCCTCACCCCCTGCCCCTCTCCCAAAGGGCGAGGGGAGACTGTGGCCCTCACCCCCTGCCCCTCTCCCGGAAGGAGAGGGGAGCGGGAGTAGTGGGCCAACAGGCCCTCGGCCAGCGCGACGATAATCTCCTTGGGATGGCAGTCGGCCTTCAACTGCCGCAGCTTCTTGGCAGTCTTCTGCTTCCACTGGGCAAAGTGGTCGTTCATGCTGGCGATGAAGGCGGCAAACTCGGGATGCTCGTAGATCGTGGACTTGATGGCCGCCTTGTCCACGGCGAGGCTGAGGTAGCCGGAGCGGCAGGTCTTGAAGAGCGATTTTCGCAGCTTCGGGCAGACGTCCCAGTACCGTTGCAGCGCATCGACGTCGGCGCTGGGGATGCCGCCCTTGAGGTGGCCCGCGATGTCCTGAAGGTCCTCGGCCTGCTGGCTGTCGATGTAACGCGGCAGATTGAGGTTGAAATCGTTCTTCTCGATCTCCTCGACGCTGACCATGCGGGCGTATTTCGGCACTTCCAGCCGCCGGTTGAAGACGTCAACGATCCTGTGGATGTCCTGGGCGCGGAGGCGGTTCTTGGGACCGTCCTTCATGTAGCCCGCGCTGGCGTCGATCATAAAAATGCCCTTGCGGGCGTGAGCGTCTTGCTTGTCGATGACGACGATGCAGGCGGGGATGCCCGTGCCGTAGAAGAGGTTGGCGGGCAGGCCGATGATGCCCTTGTGTCGCTGAACGGCGGATTGGCGACCACGTAGTCAAACGTCTTCAGCGTGCCGCCGTCCTTGAACTTGGGATCGGTCAGCGTGTTGCCCTGCACGATGAGGGCCCCGGGGTTGTTGTGCAGAATCATGTTCATGCGGGCCAGGCCGCTGGTGGCGGCATCCTTCTCCTGCCCGTAGAGGGTGACGGTGGTGCCGGTCTCGTCGCCCACCTTCAACAAGAGCGAACCGGAGCCGCAGGTCGGGTCGTAGACGGTGGTGGCAGCAGTTATTCTCGCATTGCGGACGCCGAGGATCTGCGCCATGATGCGGCTGACCTCGGCGGGCGTGTAGAACTGCCCCTTGCTCTTGCCACTTTCGGTGGCGAAGTGCCGCATGAGGTATTCATAGGCTTCGCCGAGGATGTCGTCGCCCTCGGCGCGGTTCTTCGAGAAATCCAGGGCCGGGTTCTCGAAGATGGC
>JBEKVL010001154.1:0-2126 GCA_049514055.1 Tepidisphaeraceae bacterium
GTCGCATGACCCAGACCATCGAGATCACGGTCAGTCCCCAGGGCGAGACCACCATCCAGACCAAGGGGTTTTCCGGCTCCACATGCAAAGACGCCAGCCGGTTCATCGAACGGGCGCTGGGCGAGAAGGTCGCCGAGCAGCGAACGACAGAGTTCTACCGGTCACAGGCGGCCGTTGAGCAAGTCCGGCAGCGTTGAGATGCTGGCCTCGCAACCGTGTCGCCGCCGTCAAATCCACCGCCGCACACGCTCCTGGTACTTCCGGTATTCATCGCCGAATGCCTCGGTCATCGCTATTTCCTCGGCGGGAATGATGTAGCGACCGATGGCGAGGATGAACAAGGGCAGCACAAGCCATGGGCTCAAGCTCCCCAATAACATGGCCAGTCCTGCCAACATCAACGTCAAGCTCAGATACATGGGGTTGCGCGTGAAAACGAACGGACCGTGCGTGACCAGACCGGTGGGTACGTGCCCCGGCCGGATCGTCGTGCGGCGACGGATGAACGTAGCCACCGCCCAGCCGCTCATCATGGCCCCGATAGCCATCGGCACCAGCCCTACCCAGTTCCAGGGACGGGATATGAGCCGGTGGAGTGGCAGATAACCATGGAGCGGGACCATCACCGCCACGGCGGCCAGAAAGTAAACCGGGGGAATCACACGGGGGCGTCGCATCGCGTCCTTCCTCAATCGTCCACCATCATAACCGAAAAGGAGATCATCCATGTCACTCTCAAAGCGGCTGGGCGAGTATATCACCGCCGCCTTCACCGGCATCTGGGTGCAGTCACATGAGCACCCCGACGCCCTCGTCGAAATCGCCCGCATGTGTAAAGAAAAGAATTGGTCGCTGGCCGTCTGGGACGTTGACCGCGGCCTGCAGGCCGGTGGCCAAGCCACACCCGGCACCACCGACCCGGTCGCCGCGATCCGCACCCTGCCATCGCTGGCGACGAAAGACGGCTCGGCGTTACTGGTGCTGCCGAACTTCCACCGTTTCCTGCAGAGCACCGAGATCGTGCAGGCCCTGAGCCGGCAAATCCACGAGGGCAAGACCAGTCGCACGTTCATCGTGATCCTCTCCGCCGTCGTGCAAATCCCGGTGGAACTGGAGAAGCAATTCGTCGTCGTCGAGCATGATCTGCCCGACCGCCAGCAGCTTGAGGCGATCGCTCGCGGCATTGCCACGGAGAAGGATGAACTGCCCGAAGGCGAGAATCTGAACAGGCTGATCGACGCGGCGGCCGGGCTCACCCGGTTCGAGGCTGAAGCTGCATACAGTTTATCTCTCATTCGTGAGGGCCGGCTCACGCCGCAGAACGTCTGGGATTTGAAGTGCGGGACATTGAAGAAGTCGGGTTTGCTCCAGCTTCATCGGGGCACGGAGTCGTTTGCAGACATCGGCGGGCTGGACACGCTCAAGCAGTTCTGTGTCCGCGCGTTGAGTGGCAAGAACCGTCTGGCCCGGCCCAAGGGGGTACTCCTGCTCTCGCCTCCTGGCTGCGGGAAAAGCATGCTGTGCAAATCGCTGGGCAACGAAATGGGGCGGCCGACGCTGATCCTCGATGTCGGGAGCCTGCTCGGCTCGCTTGTTGGCCAGAGCGAAGAGCGGACCCGACAGGCTCTACGTATCGTCGATGCCATGAGCCCGGCCGTGCTCTACCTCGACGAAGCCGAGAAGGCCCTGTCGGGTGTCGCTTCCTCCGGCCAGACCGACAGTGGTGTCTCCGCACGCATGTTTGGCAGTCTCCTCTCGTGGATGAACGACCACACCAGCGACATCTTTACCGTCATGACCAGCAACGACATCAGCAAGCTGCCGCCGGAGTTCGCACGCGCGGAAAGAATGGACGGTGTCTTCTTCATCGACCTGCCATCGACCGCCGAGAAGGAGAAGATCTGGCCGATCCACCTCAAGAAGTATGGCCTGCCCGCCGACAGCCAGCGGCCCGAGGACCGCGGCTGGACAGGGGCGGAAATACAAAGTTGTTGTCGACTGGCAGCGCTCCTGGATCTGCCGCTCAAAGAAGCGGCGAAGAACGTCGTCCCCGTGGCCGTGACCGCGGCGGAGAGTGTGGAGCGGCTGCGTACTTGGGCCGCCGGCCGCTGTCTCGATGCCAGCCG
>JBEKVL010001155.1:0-2118 GCA_049514055.1 Tepidisphaeraceae bacterium
CGCCCCGTACACAGTCTCCGTGGGCAGAACGACGACGCCGCCATCCCGCAGAACCTGCGCCGCCCTGCCGACATGGCCGGAGTAGCCCGCGGATGACGGTTTGGAAATGATCGTCGCAGCCATTGCGCTCATTATCGCGGCGGCAATGCGCAACGGTCAAGCGCCACGGCGTTCTTTCGTCGGTTATGCCGATGAACTATCATCTCGAATGCCCTGGAGACCGTCCTGATGCCCACGACCCGACTCGCACCCAGTCCCACCGGCGCGCTCCATCTGGGGAATGCGCGCACGTTCGTGGTGAACTGGATCATGGCTCGCCAACGCGAATGGCGCATTCTGTTGCGTATCGAAGACCTCGACGGCCCGCGGATCAAGCGCGACGCCGACCGGCAGGCCATCCAGGACCTCCAATGGCTCGGGCTGGACTGGGATGAGGAATCAAGCCGGCAGTCAACTCGCGCCGACGTCTACCGCGCGGCAGCGTACCGGCTCCTGGAGAACGGCCATGCCTACCCGTGCATCTGCACCCGTAGCGAGATTGTCCATGCGGCCAGCGCGCCTCATGCCGAAGACGGTGCCGCAGTCTATCCGGGAACCTGCTTCGGGAAATTCACCGGCATGGACCAGGCCCACGCGGCCGCCGGACGCGAGCCGGCCGTGAGGTTCCACATGCCGGACGGGATCTTTGTCTTCGAAGACGGCTTCTGCGGCCGGCGTCGCTTCGATCTGGCCCGCGAACTCGGGGACTTCGTGATCCTCAAGGGCGACGGCACGGCGGCCTATCAAACCGCCGTCGTGATCGACGATGCCGCAGCCGGCGTCACCGACATCATCCGCGGCGACGACCTGATTGATTCCACGCCGCGACAGGCAATGCTGTACCGGACGCTGGGGTTGGCCGATCATCCGCCACGTTATTGGCACCTGCCCCTGGTTGTTGGGACTGACGGCAAACGCCTTGCCAAGCGCCACGGCGACACCCGGATCTCGCACTACCGCGAACAGGGCGTGCGCCCCGAGCGAATGCTGGGACTCCTGGCCCGCTGGTGCGGCATCGCGGTTGAAGAAATCAGCCTGCGCGAGTTCGCCGAAGGATTTGTCATTGAGAAGCTGCCCGCGGAACGGATCGCCTTCACCCCCGGGGATGACCGGTGGCTGCTTGGCAAGTAGACTCTGTGACAAGACAGACAGGAATGTCTGTCCTACCAAAGGATGACTGACAGGAATATCTGGCCTGCCGAATGCCCATGGACGAGCGAACGATACACGACATTCTCGGCGGCCGGCGCGCGACGGTGGGCGCGCGCCTCCTTCGCGGCCTGCTCTCACTCGCCGAGCCGGCATATGCCGCTGTCATGTCCACCCGCAACTGGCTTTACGGCCGGAGCATCCTCAAGGCGCACCAGCTACACGCGGCCGTGATCAGCATCGGCAACATCACCACCGGGGGCACCGGCAAGACGCCGATGGTGCAATGGCTCGCCCGACAGCTTCGCCGGCGCGGGCTGACACCGGCCGTGCTCATACGCGGCTACAAGGGACACGCCGGCTGGTCCGACGAGCAGCAGTTGCTGCGCCGGATGCTGGGCGATGTGCCGGTCTTGGCCGAGCCAGACCGGGTCGCCGGTGCAAACCGGCTGCTGAAGGAGCACCCGCAAACACAGGCGATTCTGCTCGACGACGGCTTTCAGCACCGCCGGCTGGCACGGGACTTCGACCTAGTCCTGGTTGACGCCACCAATCCGTTCGGATTCGGGCATGTGCTTCCAAGAGGGCTGTTGCGCGAGCGCCGCTCAGGACTGGGCCGGGCCGATGCCATCGTCCTCACGCGCAACGACCTGATCTCTCCGCAGCGGCGGCGGGAACTCGAGTCCGAACTGCACGGCTGGAGCCCCCGTGCCGCCATCTACCGGGCGCGGCATCAACTCACCGGCCTGCGAAGCCCCGGCGCCGATCCGGCCGCCCCGCCGGACCTGCCGCTGGATTGGCTGAGCCGGCGACGCTGGATCGCGGCCGCGGGCATCGGCAACCCAGCCGCACTGGAACAGCAACTGCGCGATCTGCCGGGCACGTTCTGCGGCGGCACCTGGTTCGGCGATCACCACGGCTTCACGGAGA
>JBEKVL010001156.1:0-2117 GCA_049514055.1 Tepidisphaeraceae bacterium
TCTCGCGGTTGGATGCGGCCGAAAATCGCCCGAGGAGCCAAGCTCGGTGAGCTCCGTGCCCGAGGTGCATGTGGTCAAGCCGGAGATGCGCAACCTCACCTGCACGATCGACCAGCCGGGCTTCGTGGAAGCCTACGAACAGACGGCGATCTACTCCAAGGTTTCGGGTTTCATCAAGAAATATTACGTAGACATCGGTCAACAGGTGAAGAAAGACGACCTGATCGTGGAGATTGATGTTCCCGAACTGTACGAAGACCATCTGCAAAAGGTGGCCCAAGTCGATTTCGACGGGAAGATGGTCGACGTGGCCGAGAGCAAAGTCCAGACGGCGATTGCCCAACTGGCGGAGGCGAAAGCCAACGTGGAGAGGTACCAGGCCGACATCGTCCGCTGGGAGTCGGAAGTGCGGCGCTTGACGCAGATGGTGGCGCAAAGGGTCGTGGACGGGGAGGTGCTCGACGAGACCCAGAAGCAGCTTTCGGCGAGTCGCGCCACGCGGGCCGCGGCCGTGGCGGCGGTCGCCGCGCGCGATGCCGCGCGGCTCTCCGCCCTGGCCGACGTCGCATCCGCCAAGGCCCAAGTCAAGGTGGCCGAGGCCGATGAGCGCCGCACCGCGGCCATGTTGGCCTATACGAAAGTCACCGCGCCCTACGACGGCGTGATAACCGTGCGCAACGCCAACACCGGCGATTATGTGCAGGCGGCCACGGGCGACAAGTCCACTACTTCCCGCAGTTCGCCCATGTTCGTCATCGCCCGCGACGACCTGGTGCGGATCTTCGTCGACGTCCCCGAGGCCTATGCCCGTTATGTCCGCGAGGGAACCAAGGCCAACGTGCGGGCCGACGCCCTGAGCGGTTTGGAAATCAAGGCGGCCGTCACGCGCACTTCCTGGAGCCTGGCGGAAAAGACCCGCACGTTGTGGGCGGAGATCGACCTCCCGACCAAGAACATGGACTTCCCGGCCAAGGCCAGCGACCCCCCGGCAAAAAGCGGCGATCCCCCCGCCAAGAACGACGACCGGCTGCGGCCCGGCATGTACGTCAATACGACCGTGATCATCCAGCGGCCAGGCGTACCGGTGTTGCCGCAAGAGGCGATGGTGGTTTCGGGCAACGAGACTTACTGCTATCTTCTGCACGACGGCAAGGCCGTCAAGACATCCGTCGTGCGGGGCCTGCGCGACGGGGCATGGGTTGAAGTCATGAAGATGAAGATCGGCGAGCAGTGGGTGAAAGTCAGCGGCAACCAGGGCGTGATCATGGGCGCCCTGGACGAGTTGACCGACGGCCAGACGGTTAAGGTCGCTCCAACACCAGCGCTGTGAGTCGGCAGGGACTCGAACTGTAAACGTCCCCGCCGACCCTGTGTCGGTGGAACGATGATTGAACAGCTAAGACGTGTTATCCCCCATATTTTGCGTTTTCCGGCAGGCATTTGCCGGAGCGCAGATACCAGCGCACCCCTTTCCAGCGCCAGGAATCGATGAACAGCCGCAGGGCGCAGAACGTCTCGACGTCGGAGTCCTTCGCCACGTTCGGCGTCTTCCGGTATTCGGCGTACTGGCCGCAGACCAGGTCGTCGGGCTCGAGGGGGCGCATGGCCTGGAAGACCTTGGCTTTCTCGTTGTGTACGGCGGCAAAGCCCCGATAGGCCGGCGGCTCCATGGCCAAAAGCGCAACGACCTGGAAAAGGTGGTTCTGGATCACGTTGCGGAGGTCCGCCAGGCTCCACTTGGGGGCGGCGACGCCGATGACCGGAACCTTCAATGCGTCTTGCTTCGCCATCGCGTAGAGCGCCGGGAAGATCATCTTGTGCGCCAGGTCGCCCGTCACGCCGATGAGTACCAGGGCGTCCGATTGCGAGGCGGTCATGCGTCGCCTCCTTTCGGGGACGCGGCCTTTTCCACGTGGCCGCCGAAGGCGCGACGCATGGCGGAGAGCACCTTGTCGGCAAAGTCGGCCTCGCCGCGCGAGCTGAAACGATCGTACAGCGCCGCGCCGATCACCGGGGCCGACTCGTCGTTTCGCAACTCCAAGAGCCGCTCGAAGACGCGCTGGGCTTCTGCCTGGTGTCCCATGGGCACCAGGCAATCGGCCAGCCAGAAGGTACAG
>JBEKVL010001157.1:0-2117 GCA_049514055.1 Tepidisphaeraceae bacterium
GTGTCATAAAGCTCCTTCACAACCGTCGCCCCGGCTGCCGCCGCCCTGGCAAAGGCTGCATCGGCGTCTGCAACCACCATGTACGCACTGGCCGTCTCAAACCCGCCCAGTTCTTCGGGGGTTTTGAAACTGCGGCTATACTCGTCGTCGCGTCCTGTGCCCAGCATCACCATACCGCCGTTCAACGTCAATTGGGCGTGAGCAATCGTGCCGTTTTCACCCTCGTAAACGGCGTTGCGTTCAAATCCAAATACGTTGCACAGCCACTCAATCGCGCCACGCGCATCGCGATAGCGAAATCCGGGAATCACACTGCTCGGGGAAAGAGACATTTGGGAAACCTCCGCAAAAATCGTAGCGCGGAAGTATCTCCGGTTCAATCCCAATTTTCTAAAGCCAAATCCGCTAAGCTGAGTCAGGAAGATTCACATTATGCAACTGCCCCCCGGCGACACCGAACTAATTCAAATCATGGACGCGGCCTTCACTGGCGCCGCCCGTCGCGCCGGCCCCTGGCTCGCCTGCCGCCCCGGCTGCACCCAATGCTGCCACGGTGCCTTCGCTATCAACGTTCTCGACGCCCTGCGCCTCCAGGCCGGCCTCTCCGCCCTGCATCTGGAAAATCCAAACCTCGCCGAGATCGTCGAAACCCGCGCCCGCGCCTGGGTTGCCACGCATGGCCCCGAATTCCCCGGCGACCTCCAAACCGGTCTCCTCGGCACCTCCGAAGAAGATCAGGAACGCTTTGAAGACTTTGCCAACCACGCCGCCTGTCCCGCTCTCGACCCCGCCACCGGCCGCTGCGATCTCTACGCCCACCGCCCCCTCACCTGCCGCGTCTTCGGTCCTCCCGTTCAGATCGAGACCGGAGAAGAGCCCGGCGAGCAAGCCACTGCTCTCGGCTGCTGTGAACTCTGCTTCGTCGGAGCCTCAGAAGAAGAAATCGCCGCCTGCGAAATGCTTGTTCCTCACGAACTGGAATCGTGTCTCCTCGACCAGCTTGCCCCCACCGGAACAACCGTAGTCGCCTTTGCCCTCTTGCAAAAGCCAAAATAAGTGCGTTTCTACCGTCATAAACCCCTCCGTGAGATGCCCTCAAACCTCAGAGCGATAGAATGGGCATTGGAAAGTCCTATGGAAATGCGTCCTTGCTGGGTTGAAATTCGCACCCGCCTTCTCGAAGAGAACTACGGCTTCCTTCAGAGTCTTGCCGCGCCCCATGCCGAGTTGCTGGCCATCGTCAAGGCCGACGCTTACGGTCACGGCCTGGCTCTATGCGCTCCCGCAGCCGTTCGCGCCGGGGCCAAATGGCTCGGCGTCACCAGCGTGGAAGAGGGTGTTGCCGTCCGCGCGCTCTGTCCCCAGGCACACATTCTCGTCATCGGCGGCCCGTTTCCCGGGCAGGGCATCGAAGTCGTGCGCCATCACCTGACCTCGGTCGTTTGGGACCCCGCGCAGTTGGACGAACTGGAACAAGCTGCCCGCGTCGCAGGCGTTCGTCCCGGCTCCGTCCCGGTCCATCTCGAAATTGATACCGGCATGAGCCGTCAGGGCGTCGATGTAGAGGGGCTGGAACTGGCCCTCTACCGTTTCCGCCCTGCATCGCCGCTGCGACTGGAGGGTGTGATGACCCACCTTTTTGCCGCCGACGAAGCCGATGGCGTTGTCACCCAATCCCAGCTCACCCGACTCGATCAAGCCCTCTCTCGCATCAGCGCCGCTGCTCTCTTGCCCGAGTGGCTCAACGTGGGCAACTCCGCTGCTCTGGTCTCCGGTCAGGCAGCCAACCTCGCCGACCTCGCCAGCCGCCACGGCATGAGGGCGATGTTGAGGCCCGGTTTAGCACTCTATGGATTGGTCCCTGGCTTCGATCCCGACTTTGACGCCGTTCCAGCCCCAGTCGCCTCAGCCCGCGCCCACCTCCAGCCGGTGCTCACCTGGAAGACGCGCATCGTCAGCCTGCGTTCGGTTCCCGCCGGAGCCGTGGTGGGCTATAACGGAACCTTTGTGGCCACCGAACCGATGCGGCTGGCGCTCGTGGCCCTTGGTTACGGAGACGGCCTAGACCGGCGGCTCGGCAACCGCTTCAGCCTGCTGGTTCGCGGTGAGCGAGCGCC
>JBEKVL010001158.1:0-2117 GCA_049514055.1 Tepidisphaeraceae bacterium
GACTGAACGCATCAGAAGGAGAACGGGAGATGATGCATAAAATGCTATTGGATTCAGGAGCGAGAGAATGATTGGGTTGGAATAGACGGGACATCTTCGTTCGCCTTCCACGAATAACAAACTCGTCTCGTTCATGTGCCCCAGAATCTCCACAAAAAGCACAAGCAACAGGGCGGTCCAAGCATGCCTCGCCCCCGCCGTCACGGCACCACGCGCCATTCGAGGATTCCTCCGGAGAAGCCGGGTTGGAGTTGGACTTCGAGCCGCAGGGCGGGGGTGTTGACGGGTTTGAAGGGGATGCGGTTGTAGGCGTTGAGGTTGGTGGTGTAGGGGCCGGTGATTTCGACGGGCTTCCAGTCGGAGCCATCCTGGTAGAGGATGCGCCAGCTTTTTGGGATGCGGCAGCCGCCGATGCCGGTGTCGTCGAAGAAGTAGACCTCGGCGGCCGAGATGGTGGCGGGGGATTTGAAGTCGTACTGCACCCATTCCGTGGTGCCCTTGTGGTCCCACCAGGTGAAGCGGGGGATGGTCATGTCCTTGGAACTGGCCGGCTCGATCTGGTCGTTCAGGGCGTCGAGGCTGTCCGCACGTCCCTTGAAGGAGGCCGAGACTTTGGCTGTGCCGGCGATGGTGGGGGCGGGCCTGGGCTCGGCCAGGGCGGGGTCTTCGGGGAGCCAGACGACCATCTGGCCCGGCTCGCGGTTGTCCCAGGAATAGTACGGAACGGCGGTGAATTCGACGCTCTGTGGCTTGTCCTGTCCGCGGGCGATGGCGAGGGCCGTGCCCTTCACGATGGTGACGCCGTTGAGCAGATCCTGCTCGAATTTGGCCGTGAGCTTCGAGTCTTTGGCGAGAACCAGATTGCGGACGGAGCCGTTGTTGTCCACGCCTTCGAGGCAGTAGACGATCGGCCCGCGCTGCAGGGCGACCCGGCCGGCGTCGGCCTTGACGTTGGGGTCGGCGTAGATCCGCTCGACGGGCATGGGGAAATCGAGCGTGACTTCGTCGATCGGAGTCCATCCGCGCTCGACGAGGTAGTACCCGTTCTCGATCACCGGGTTCTCAATCCGCTTGCCGTTGAGCGAGATGCTGGGACTCTTGCACCAGCCCGGAATCCGGAAATGCGCCTTGAATGGGATCGCGGCCGCGTCGAACCGCACCTTGATGCGGCCATCCCAGGGATAGTCGGTTTCCTGCTTGATGCCGATGGTGAACTTGCCCAGTTGCATCGCCCGGACATTGCTCCTGGCATAGAGATTGATAAAGAGGTCGCTGTCGCCGCGAGTGGCGTACATGTATCCCCCGATATTCGGCAGAAACCGCGCCATGTTGGTCGGGCAGCAGGCGCAGTCGAACCAGACCTGGCGGTGGTGCCGGCCGCGGCTGGCCAGCGGGTTGACGTAGAAGAACTTCTGGCCGTCGAGGCTGACGCCGGAAATGACGCCGTTGTACATGCAGCGTTCCATCACGTCGGCGTACCTGGCGTCGGCGTGGAGCAGTGCCATGCGGTGGTTCCAGAAGACCATGCCGATGGCTGCGCAGGTTTCGGCGTAGGCCGAGTCGTTGGGCAGATCGTAGGGCACGGTGAAGCCCTCGTTGTGGGCCGACGGGCCGATGCCGCCGGTGAGGTACATCTTGCGATCGACGACATCGTGCCAGATGGTGTCCAGGGCCTTGATGGTCTGCTGGTCGCCGCTCGCGGCCGCCACGTCGGCGGCGCCGGCGAAGAAGTACATGGCGCGGACGGCGTGGCCGGCGATCTCGGCGCGGTTTTTCAGCGGGATGTCGTCCTGGGCATAGTCGCCGTAGAGTTTGCGGCCGCAGGCGTCGTGGCCGCGCTCGTTGATGAAGAACTCGGCCAGTTTGAAATATTTGGGGTTGTTGGTGACGGCGGCCAGCTTGACCAGAGCAAGTTCGATCTCTTCATGGCCGGAGCAACCGTGGCGCTTGTCGGGGCCGAAGGTGTTGTCGAGGCAGTCGGCCAGCTTGATGGCGACGTCGAGGAACTTACGTTTGCCGGTGGCCTGATAGTACGCGACCGCGCCCTCGATCAGGTGGCCGGCGCAGTACATCTCGTGCATGTCCTTGAGGTTGCTGAATCGCTTGTCGAGTTCCTT
>JBEKVL010001159.1:0-2117 GCA_049514055.1 Tepidisphaeraceae bacterium
GGTGTAGAGTTGAGCCACAACTGGCGCACCTGGGGCAGGGCTTTGATGTTCGCCAGCCCGGCGTCCGTGATGGGTGTGGCCGAGAGATCCAGAAGGCAGAGCGTCTTCATGCCGGCCAGATTGGGCAATCCCGCGCCGGTCACCTGTGTCGCATCCAAGCGCAGCTCATCAATCAAGGTCAGACCGGCGAGCCTCGCCAACCCGGCATCGGTGATCTGCGCCTTCCCCAGATCAAGGCCGCCCAACGTCTTCATGCTGGACAGAATTGCCAGCCCAGCATCGGTAATCGGCGTGCCGCGGAGTTCGAGCAGGCCGAGGCGCAGCCCCGAAATCCGGGCCAAGCCCGTGTCAGTTACCTGGGTTCCGCCAAGGTACAATTTGGCCAGGGACTTCATGCCAGCCAGGTTGCCGAGACCCGAGCCGTTGATCTTTGTCCCGGTCAGATTGAGTTCAAATAGTGCTGACATTCCATTCAGGTGAACCAGTCCGGTATCCGTGATGCGCGTCGAGTCCAGCCGCAATGACATCATGAATTTCATCCCGGCGAGGTTATGCATTCCCCCATCGGAGACCTGCGTTCCGCTGAGATCAAGCACTTGCATCAGCGTCATGCCCGCGAGGTGCGCCAGGCCGGCATCCGTCACGCGGGTGGAGCCCAGATCCAGCGCGTTCATCCCGTTCAGCGAACTGAGCTGAGCCAGGCCCGCGTCGCCCACGCTCGTGTTTCCCAGCGAGAGGTAATACGTTTGCCGCATGCCGGCGAGCGCGGGCATCCCGGCATCCGTCACCCGCGTGCCACGGAGCAGTAGCATCTGCATCTTCGTCATCGCACGGAGATGCGCCAGCCCGGGATCGCCGATGTTCGTGTCATAAAGAAACAGCCGCTCCATACGCCGCATTCCGGCAAGGTGAGCCAGCCCGGCGTCGGTAATGTTGCTGGAGTTGAGATCCAAATAGACGAGGTCGGTCAGCCCCGCCAGATGGGCGAGCCCCGCATCCGTCACGACGTTCTGAGTCCCCGGGTATGTGGCGACACTGATTGCTTGCAGATGAGAGAACCGCGCAACGGACTCCAGCCAACCGTCGTTGACCCCCACCAGCCCAACTCCGGTGACACGCTGTGTCAGAAACTGCAGCGGCCGGGGCAACAGGTGAGTGACCAACGGGTAGGCATCCGTCTTCTTGATCGACTGCCGCATCTCGCCAACGCACAGTTCTTCTTCGCTCGACCATCCCCACCACAGCCATCCAATCGTGACTGAAATCACCAATACGATGGCGGCGGCCACCACCAGGACGCGGCGGGTCCAGGTGCGTACTGGCGATGGCGGCCGGTGCAGGAACGTGCGGGAGTTGGCCGGGTCAAACGCTCGCCCGCATTCCGGGCAGCGAGCCTCGCTGGCGCGAAGGTCGTAGCCGCATTGGCGGCAGTAACGAGGCGTCGTATCCGGCGCGGCCATAGGTCAACCCGGATTGCACCGTATCCACTGGAGGCACGACGTCAAGTCCGGGGTGGATAATGGAGGAGGGAGGGCGTGACGGGGAATCCGGGCAAGTTGCAAGCTGTCTCCAAGGTGGCAGTTGTCATTCTGGGTTGATCGGGGCTCACGGATCATAGACCTCCCCCAGTCGACTTCTTCGCTTTCTTCGGCCAGCCGACGTCACGCAGGGGACTTTCGATGCCGAGTCGCCGGGCCGTCGTGAATACCCAGTCGGCCTCGCCATGGGGCCGGCCGCGCTCGCGGCAACCACGCAAGGCCGCCAGTTCCCTCTCATCTCGCGGTTCGTTCACCAACGGTAGTAATGCTGTCAAGCTCATTCTACATTGCATTTACTAGGGCCGAAAGGGATTCGTCGCGCGGACGGGTCCATAGAGTTGCCCATCCGACAGATCCTCTGACAGCAGCACGGCGCATCCGCCGCGCTCGGCCGCCGCGAGGATCAGGGAGTCCCAGAAGGCCAGCTTCTGCAATTGCTGCAACTCGATCCCGCGGTGCAGCACATCCGCGGTCACCGGCACGACGTCGAGACGCTCGAAGTAGAGAAGTTGCCTGAGGACCGTGGCCGCCGGCAGGTGGAGTCTTTCTACTGCCACCCGAGCGAACTCCGAGAGCACC
>JBEKVL010001160.1:0-2112 GCA_049514055.1 Tepidisphaeraceae bacterium
CGTGCCCACACGCAATTGTCCCGCGGCCGCGAAGACTCCCGCCGCCACCAGCAGGGAATCGCCGGGCAGGAAGAATCCCACAAACAGGCCGGTCTCGACGAAAACGATCACGCAGACCAGCAGCGTGCCGCCCCATTCGATCAGGCCCTTCACGTTGTAGATCACGTGGAATAGGTGCAGTGCAGATTGAATCATGCGAGCGACGCTTTCCGTTTGGGACGCGAGAAGCACATGCGAGAGTTGCCCTGAGCGCGAAGCCCCGGTGAGGGGCGCTCGCGCGGTAAATATGCCAGCGGACCTTTCTCGGTAAGCATGACAGGATAACGGTAGCAGAAATTGGTCGTCCTCGCCCCGCGCAATTTTTGCCGGGTTTCGGGGCGCAACTCGTGACCCGCGGCCTCGTGTTCCGCGAACTGTGAACCGCACTCGCGGCCCAGGAGGCAAGGAGGCAAGGCGGCAGGGAAGCAAGGAAAAGAGGGCGGCCCGCCTTCCCGTGCTCGGCATGTCCCATCGTCCGCCGCCCGCCATCGCCAAGGCTTCCGCCTCCGCCACGGCTTCGGCGGACGTTGCGGCGGGCAAGCGGGTGGAGGCAAGTTCCACTGCTACGGCCGAGAAAGCGATCTCAGATTTGAGATTGGAGATTTGAGAGGGGACCCGCCTCCGCCCAACCCCAGGGCTACGGCGCGGCAAGCCCGGATGCAGATGGGGATGGCGGCCTGAAGGTCGCCGCTACGAAGAACTAGGGGGAGCCAACTGGGCGGAGAGGGGCCAGCCGCTCAATGGGCCGGTTTCTGGCGATCTTCTCGAAGGAGTTTCAGTGTGCTCAGGAGATCGCTTCCATTTGGATCAGGATAATGGAAATTCACGAAGGTCCAGTGCCCGTTCTTGCGAACCAGCTCGGCCAGCACGGCGGCCGGTTCCATCCTCTTACCTGACCGAACGCCGAAGACTTCGACCCAGTAGCTATCGCCCTTCCGAGTGACCTTTCCGACCTCGTAACGATCTTCTGGGTCCTGACTATCAAGAAAAGGATCGAAGTCCAGTCCGACAATCTCGCCGGGAGACTTGGCTTGGGCGGCGGAATCTTCTCTCAATGCCCGGAGCAATTCAGGGCTGAACGAGGAACTTCTCTGTTTGAGGACGAAGTCCCACGCGGGCCCGGCGTGTTCGTTCAGAGCTATGGGGACGTACCAGCTATAGAATTTCTGCGCGAAATCCCTGGCTGAATCGAAGAGCTGTTGGCGAGTCATTTCTTGTGCGTTGAGCGAACAAGGCAGCGCCAAGAGGAGGGGCCAGCAGAGCATCACCCGGCGGAGGCGGGCGGCCCAGGCCTTCGTAGTTCTTTGAGTGCGCTCCACGGGCGGATGATACCACTGAGAAGCCGGGCCGCGCGTTGTGTCGCATGTACAAACAGTACCTTTTTACTAGCGAGTAGCGCCTCCGTACCATTGTTGGCGTTGTGCCGGAGCGGAACAATGGAGGTGTCTGGCGAGCCTGGATTGCTGGACTGAGGGAGTGCCGAACATGAGCGGTGTCTACGCGGCGTGGATGGGGCAGGCGGTCGTTCTCCAACTCGAAACGGAAGGTATGCGCGTACCGCTGCGCGGCGTGGTCGTCGGGGAATCCGACGCCGCCGTCAAGTTCAGCCTCGGCGATGGTCTGGACATCGACATTTTCAAGGACATGATTCTGGCGGTTGAAGAAGACAGTTGGGCCGCCCTGATGTCCACACGCAACTGAATCATTAAACGAGTTCTTTCCGGCCCCCCTCTGTCTCAACCCCCCGGCCCCGGGTTTGCATCCCCCTGACAAACCCGGGGCCTTCCTCCTTCTGGACGCATCCAAAACCGCAAGCGAAGTTGGTGGCCTCCCGATAAGCTGGGACAGGTGCCCATCGCCGCTACGCCAGACGCAAACCGGGCGCCAGTTGACATGCACGCCCGCCGCTAGCAGACTGTGCGGCCAGCGCATGCCCCGCGGGGGTATGCGCGGATCGGATCTTGGGCGCCCACAGTCGATGACTCTCACGCTTCTGGACTGGCTCGCCGTTGTCAGCTACCTCGCGTTTACCCTTCTGCTCGGCCTCTACTTTCGCCGCCGCTCGGGACAAAG
>JBEKVL010001161.1:0-2112 GCA_049514055.1 Tepidisphaeraceae bacterium
CGAATTATCGGTATCCACGAAGAGTTGCATCTGTGCCTCGGGAGTTTCCGCCTCAGCCCGCGATGCCGGCAGCATCGGCCGCAGCTCTGCCCTCGCTGCCGCCCCGCGCTTCATCCGTTGCAGCGCGAATCGCGGGTCGCTGACGACACTCATCCACCGGTCGTATGTGCCGTTCTCCAGCGCCTCCGCAGCCGTGCCGGGATTGGAAAAAACCAGGTGATGGTGCGTCCAATCGTCGGGCACACCCTGGCTTTCCGGAATTTGTCCTTGCCCAAGTACAATTCCCGCGCACAGAAGCGCCACGCCCAGAGCCAGCGCCGTTCTAAGTCGGCGCGGCAAGGAACTGCTGGCTTGTTTCATGTCGTTTTCATCTCTCGCACAAATTAGCTTTCGATCTGGCTCGCTCGTTCCCGTTGTTCTCAGTCGAAGTACGGGTACGTCGCCCTTCCTTCGCCTGCCGTGCGGCCCTTCATGGCCCTTGATTCCAGTGCGTGCTGAACACGAGGTTGTATGCGTTGACCGTGCCGATTCCCGTCGCGAAATCCCATCCCGGTGTCGCGGGGAACGCCGGGCCATAGGCGGCATCCGTAACTCCGGACACCGTGCAGGTCGCCCCCGTTCCACCTCCGCCCGTCAGCGTGCAGGTTGGATTGGGCGCGTAGCCCGCCCCGGCATTCGTCAAATTCACCGCGTTCACGTGGCCCGTGCCGCTGATCGTCGCCGTGCACGTTGCTTGCGTGCCCCCGGCGTCTCCGTTGTAAGCAGATGCATTGTGCGGCGCGGAGATCACGCACGTCGGAGCGCTGGTGTATCCCGCGCCGGCGACGAACGTTAGGCCCGAGACGGAGCCGGTGCTGAGCGCGCCGTTCCAGCGGTTACCCGCCGTTGCGCCGGGGTCGTAGCAATTCGGCGAATTTCTGCTGCAGTTGACGTCGATATCTCCCTGCGTCACGTCGTAGAACACACAGGTCGTCGCAACGCCGCGCCGCGCAAGCCCCTGCGTGCTCGAGTTGCACAAGCTGCTTCCCGTCGCGCCGTATTCACTCGCGGCGATCGCGTAATACACCGGATTGGGATTGCCCTGCCCCGCCACGGGCGTAATCGTCAGGGCGGCGGTCCTCTGATTCACCAGGGCCTGGATCGAAGCTAGAATTGGCGTCCCAAACGACGTTCCACCGAACGCGCTCCAGGTTGCGCCCGATGCGGCCGTCGGATCGGGAGTCCCCGGCGTGCAGGGATGGCCTCCATTTCCACTGACCACGTGGCTGTAGCAGATGATGTAGAAATGGCTCCAGAGCCCGTTCGAGGCAAAAAGCGAAACATCCGGCAGATCCCGTACGCCGTCATTCGGATTGCCGAATAGCCCCGCCTGCCAAGAAGGCTTCGCATACCCCGCGCAGCTTCCGCCGACCTCTCCGCCGATCGCCGGTGTTCCCGTCGCGCACTCGCTAGGACCGCCGCTTCCCGAGCCCGTGGTCCGGAAGCCGGTTCCTCCGGAGTTGCAATATCCGTTCGTTCCATACGGCGGGTTATGACCCTCATAGGTGGCGAGGAGAACGCCCGCGCACGAATCGTTCCACGGAATCTCCGGGATGTAACCAATCGCGGATTGAAACGTGCTGCTGTTCGAAGTATTCCAGTACGTGGTGTTCGTTCCCGTTACCGTGTCCCCAAAATCGGTGCCCCCGACCGCCACGTTGTAGGGCGTCGAAGCCCAGCCGCTGACGTTGATTCCGTGGGACGCCGTGGTCGCGTTCGCGTCGCAACTCGCCGCCCCCTCGTCTCCCGCCGCGACGAATACGGAAATCCCTTCCGAAGCCGCCGTCTGGTAGGCGCTATTGAAAGCTGCGTTCGCCGCAGCGGTGTTCTCCGTTTCGCAGACGCCGTAACTCACGCTGATGATGTAGGGGTGGGGCGTCTGTGCGTTGATGTTCTCGACGGCGATGAGCGGGCCGTACGTCGTCGTACCCGTGCAAGTCGCGACCTCGATCGCCGCGCCCGGCGCCGTTGCCGCCACGGAATCGATGTCCACGGCGACTTCGCTGTCGTCCCCGTTGTCTCCCGGATCGGTGCAATTGGAAGGATTCGCCGGACTCGGATGCACGACCGATA
>JBEKVL010001162.1:0-2112 GCA_049514055.1 Tepidisphaeraceae bacterium
GCCAAGAATGTCTCGGCCATCCCCAGCGAGGATTTTGTCAATTCCACCACGGAAATGACCTTCCTGGGCGTCGTGGCCTGGGTCACGTCGGCCGTGGCCCTGGTGATCGGAGCGGTCGGAATCCTCAATACCATGATCATGTCGGTCTACGAGCGGACCAAGGAGATCGGCATCTTGCGGGCGATCGGCTGGCGACGCCGCCAGGTGGTGCGGATGATCCTCGTCGAATCGCTGTTGCTGAGCATTGCCGGGGGCGTGCTGGGGACGCTGATCGCCGTCGTTCTGACCCGCATCGTCAGCGCCATGCCGGCCGTGGGCGGGATGCTCGAAGCCTACCTGCCGCCCTGGGTGATCCTGCTGGGCCTGGGGATCGCGTTGGTTGTCGGGCTGCTCGGCGCCGCGTATCCGGCCTATCGCGGCGCGCAGTTGTTGCCTACCGAGGCCCTCCGCCATGAATAACATCGATCCCAAATCAACCGGCAACGCGGGCTCCGCCGGCGACGGCGTGTTGCTCCGGGCCGAGCACGTCTCGAAACACTATAACGACGGGCAGGTCAATGCCCTGGTCGACGTCAGCCTCTCGGTCGGCCGCGGCCAGTACGTGGCCATCATGGGACCCAGCGGCAGCGGCAAGTCGACGCTCCTGAACATCCTCGGGGCCCTGGACGCGCCGACCTCGGGCGAGGTTTTTTTTGAAGAGCGGCCGCTCTCGCAAATCGCCGACCTCGACCGGCTCCGCGCCCTGCGGATCGGTTTCGTGTTCCAGTCGTTCTACCTCCTGCCCGTGCTCTCGGCGGCCGAGAACGTCCAGGTGCCGATGTTCGAGGGCGGACTGCCCGCCGCGGCCCGGGCGAAAAAAGCCATCGAGTTGCTCGACCTGGTCGGCTTGCGCCACCGCCTCAAACATCGCCCGCAGGAACTCTCCGTCGGCGAGCGGCAGCGGGTGGCGATCGCCCGGGCGCTGGCCAACGACCCCGTGCTGCTGTTGGCCGACGAGCCGACCGGCAATCTCGATTCGGTGGCCGCCGAGGGCGTCTTCAGTCTCTTCGAGCAGCTCCACCGCGATCGCGGCATGACGATCGTGCTGATCACCCACGATCCCGGCTTCGCTCATCGCGCCGGCCGACTCGTCTCGATGCAAGACGGGCGGATCACGAGCGACGGGGGGCAAGGGCTGATTAGGGATTAGGGGCGAGGAAAAAACCCTCGCACCCTACCCTCTCCCGCAAGGAGGGGGCCAATCCCCGATCTCCAATCGCTAATCCCGTCCCACCTCTTCGTCTTCCTCCACCGGGATTTTCTGGCAATCGGAGCTGGCATGCCGGCGGTCAAGTACGAAGGCAAAGTTTTGGCCGCCCGTCTTGCAGTCAGCCGATCGAACGGCTCTCGCGATCACGACATAGCCCAGCAGTACGGGCATGGAGTTCACTCTTGCATCGCATTCTTTGGCACATAGGGAGCGAAGAACTTCTCCCCGTCAAAGTGTATCACGTGATCCGGCGATTCAACCAGCCATACCTCGGTCTCCCAACTGATTTCAAGCAGCCAGTCTCGCAGCGATTGCCTGTCCTTGAACACGCTCACATAAACCCTTGGCGCTGTACACTTCTCGGTCATGCGCTCCAACATCAGGTGACGCAGTTTCGATATTGGGTTGGCAGAGTGAACGGCCTCGATCAGGAACAGCCAGTTGTGGGCAGCATCGTATGCTACGACATCGGGCAGCGCATCGTGAGCGAGTTCGAAGAACCCGATCGCATTGAGCGTCGCTTCCTCGATCAGCACCAGTTTCTTCGCAGTGTCGCCTACATAGAGAACTTCGGCACCCGGGACAAAACGCGGGAGGAAGTCCTCGATAATCGCCTTCTGCAAATCGTTGTGCGGACCGAATGAAAGGTCCAGCGTTTTGCCAGACGGGAGCTTGACAGGAACTTTGCGTTGTTGCCGCCGGCGTTCCATCCGATCTTCAAGGGAGCCCATCGCCGCCCGGAAAGCATCCACAAGTTTCTGCCACACTTCGGGCTGCCCGAAGGTTCGCAGCACATCAATCGTATCCGCACTCAAGGCATAGCGGCGTTGCGGGTCATTCGGATTGGCATCGGGGTTGCCGGC
>JBEKVL010001163.1:0-2111 GCA_049514055.1 Tepidisphaeraceae bacterium
GCCGCGCGGGCCTCTTCCATGGCAGCCACGATCGCCGACAGATCGCTGTCCACCTCCGTCCCCCCCGCGATCTCCGTCGCCCCGTCCAGCGACTCCAAGAGACTGGTGAACTTCTCCATCTCGAACTGGCCCTGGATCGTGGCCTTCTCCACGTAGGCCGTCAGATCCTCCACCGACATGTTCGTGATGATCGAGCCGATCTTCAGCTCCTTCAGCAACGCCATGTTTTCCTTGATCTGCAGCAGACCATCGACGATCCGCAGATGCTTGTGGAAGAAGGCCAATTGCTGCTCCTTGGCCTTGGCCCGCGAGTCGAGTTCCTTGATCTTGCGGGCCATGGCCAGCCGCTGCCGCGAGCTGTTCTCGTCTTTTCCCTTGAGGAACAGCTTGTGCTTGTCCGCTTCGACGTTGTCGACCTCGTTGGTGACGCGCCGCTCCATCTGTTCCAAGCGTATCTTTTCCCGCTTCAATTCATCCACGCCGACCCGGTCGATTCCTTTGCGGCCGCCGAAAAGCTCTTTGATCCCATCCAGTAACGCCATGTCAAGTCTCCTTGGAAAAAAAGTTGGTACTATTGCTTCGGGGTGAGCACCATGCCCACTTCTTCAAGCGACTCCAGACCATACGCGCCGGTGGCGGAAAGCACCTTGAAAACGCGGACGCCCGCCTTCCGGCTGATTCCCAGCTCGCGCAGCAGAGTCTCCAACGCGAGCGAATTGTGCAACTCGAAATACTCCTCGACGAACTGCCGGGCCTTGGCGAACGTGGCCTCGTGCATCTCGGCCGAGAACGCCTCCTTCATGGGGAGGAGTTTCTCGTCCGTTTCGTCCATGAGAAATTGCGACGAGCCCTGCTCGAAGAGCACCACGCTGACGAGCCGGTCGTGGAATGGCCGCGGCCCCTTGCCCAGGACGAACTCCTTTGCCTCGTCCGTCCAACCGGTGGGGTTATGCAGGATCAGGACGTGCCAAGTGTTCAACACCGCCGCACGGCGCGACGTATCGTTCAAAAGCGATTCCAGGTCGATGCGCGTTATCGGTCGATCATCGTACCCTTCGGCAGCCAGCCTTTCCAGGTGTGCCAGGTTCCGGACCTCGATGAGCACTCGGCCTTGGGGCGGCCCCCACCAGACCCGCTTGCGAAGGTCGAAGACCACCTCGGCCCCTCGCGGTCCGCATTCCAGCCAGGGGAGCGTGGCCTGCTCCGGACCGTCGCCGGGCCGCAATTGCAATGCCCGGTCCCTGCGGTACGCGCTGCGTGACCAGCTCTTCACCGCGATGGCCACGCCACGGCACGGATCCGTGATCGGAGCGATCGACGGCAGGCAGTTCTCCACCAGCCGAAGGAAGGTGTCTTCGGCCAAGCGGGCCTCGGCGGCGGAGACCACCGGCCGGCCCTCGGCACGGGCCTGGGCCATCTTTTCTCTCGACTGTTCCTCGAGCGAGGGTTCTTTCGGCTTCGGCTCCTCGGCCTCGGCAACTTGCAGCGGGGCTTCCTTGATCACCGGTTGCTCGACCGGGACCATCTTTACCGGCGCAGGTTCTGGCGGCGCCACCGCGGGGACCAGTGCCGCGGGCTGAACGTTCGGCACAACGGCAGGCGCCGGCGCGGGACACAGGGGTCCATCCGCGGGAGCTGTAGCTTGACGCTGGGGCAGCCCTGGCGCGACCACCATCGAGATCGTGGGCTGGAGCGAGATGGGGCGGTCGCCGACGGCCGGACTTGCAGCGGACAGGTCGGCGAAGGACCGCCGAACTTCGGCCACCGAACGCTTTGCCGGCCCGGCTGGTTCTTTGTGCTGCAAGCAGTACCGGACGCGGCGGATGCTCCAACACTTCGAGCAGATCGGCGCCTTGCAGGTCTGGCAAACCCCCGTAATGCTCGTCTTCGCCGCGATGATCTCCGAGCAGGCCGAACAGCGGATATAGGGTTCGGCCTGGCGGGTTGCCGCCTGTATTGGCATAACGCGAGGTTCGGTCGGTTTAACTGAACCTTCCAGATAGCCGGCAATGGCCTCGGCAAACTCGCCCGCCGACTGGTAACGCCGGGCGCGGTCCTTCTCCATCGCACGGTTGACGATCTCGGCCAGTTGCCGTGGCACCGCTGGATTC
>JBEKVL010001164.1:0-2110 GCA_049514055.1 Tepidisphaeraceae bacterium
TCTCCAACTTCGCCCAGACCTACGACGCCAATCTCCTGGAACGTACGGCCGCGCTGCTCCGCGAACTGCCCAGGAAGATGCCGGTCAGCCACGAGGCCCGCCTGCTGGCCGACGCCGTCAACCTCGACGACTTCGGCGCGATCGGGTTCGTCACGCAAACCATGCAACTCGCGCGCGCCCAGGGATCCATCCCGCACCTCCTCGAGGCATTCCAGAAACGCGAGGAGTACGGCTACTGGGAAGCCCGCCTCAAAGACGGCTTCCACTTTGAGGTGGTGCGGAACATCGCCCGCAAGCGGCTGGGGAACGCCCGCGCCATGGCGGCGCGGCTCGCCGAGGAACTCCACGAAGACGAAATGTTGTGAAGACGATTCTCACGGCAAAATGGATCGCACCTGTCTCGCGCCCGCTCATCCGGGATGGTGCTGTTGTCATCGGCCATGGCCGCGTTCTCGATGTCGGAATGCAGGCGGACATCCTGCCGCGCCACGCCGATGCCGCCGTCACCGCGCTGGGATGCGCTCTGGTGATTCCCGGCCTGGTCAACGCGCACACGCATCTGGAACTCTCTGACATCACCCGCGAATCCCCGCCGGCCGGTGGATTCGTCGGCTGGCTCCGGCAGATGATCGCGCGTTCGATCGCCGGTTCGCGGGAACTCGCCTCGCGCTGCTCGATGGCCACGCTGCATGGCATCGAGCAGTGCCTGCGATTTGGTGTCACGTGCGTCGGCGACATCACCGCCCAGCCCGCCGCCACCCGCCCCGTGCTGGCTCATTCGTCGCTGCGGGCCGTCAGTTTCGGCGAGGTCCGCGCCATGGGGGCCAATCGGTCGCTGCTCGAGGAACGCATCGCACAGGCAACAGACGGAGGGGCACCTGCTCCTCCGGGCGTCGCAGGCGCATCTGGCCGCCCGGGTCTCGTGGCATGGGCGTCTCGCCCGTGGTGTCGATACTCCGACGCAGAAATGGGCATGCACACCGAGGACGCGGGGTCCGATGCCCTGCGCATCGGCCTCTCGCCCCATTCCCCGTACAGCGTCGAGCGTCCCGGCTACGCCCGTTGTCTCGCCGTTGCCCGCCAGCGTGGCATTCCCCTGGCCACCCACCTGTCCGAGAACCCGGCCGAGGCCGAGTTCCTCGAACGCCAGAGCGGCCCGTTCCGCGAACTCTGGAATACCCTGCCCTGGTGGGACAAGCACATCCCGCGCTTCGCCGGCGGCCCCATCCGCATGGCCCATTCGCTGGGCCTGCTCGATTTCCCCGCCGTCCTCGCCCACGTCAACTGCTGCGACGACGCCGAACTCGATCTGCTGGCCGCCGGCCGCGCCTCGGTCGTCTACTGCCCGCGCACCTCCGCGTGGTTCGGCCATCCGCCGCACCGTTTCCGCGAGATGCTCGCCCGTGGCATCAACGTCGCCCTCGGCACCGACAGTTGCGCCTCGTCGCCCGACTTGGACCTGCTGGAAGAAGCCCGCTGCGTGCATCGCCTGGCACCTGATGTGCCGCCCGACACGCTGTTTCAGATGATCACGCTCAACGGCGCCAGAGCCATCGGCTGGGCCGGCGAACTCGGCTCGCTCGACCCCGGCAAACACGCCGATCTGGCCGTCTTCGCTACCATGACGGATGACCCCCTCCGCGAAATCCTTGAAGCAAGCCTGTTGCCCGACCGGGTCTTCATCGCTGGCCGCGACGTTACTGATCTGGCGTAACGGGTGTGCCCAGAAATCCGGGCAAGTCGTAAACTGTTTGCACTACAACAGTTATCATGCTGAGCGTACTCGCGAAGCATCTGGCCTTGGACTTCATAGCCAGATCCTTCGCGAGTACGCTCAGGATGACAGTTCGTGGTCAGGAGGACATTCCCGGAAGAATGGGCGCGCCTGGCGCAGCCGCGTGCCGTGACCTCGTTTCCTCCGCCGGCGTCATTGGTATAATCCACTCGATTCAACGTTGTTTCTGCCTGGAATTTGGTGACGCGCATGCGAGTGCGTTCGCACAATCTGAGGTGGTTCCATGGCCACGCGACAGGCAATTGTCAGATCGAGCCTGATTGTCTATTTGATCTTGTTCTTGTTGTCTCCCCTCGTGTTGGCGACGGAAGACGG
>JBEKVL010001165.1:0-2108 GCA_049514055.1 Tepidisphaeraceae bacterium
CAAGCCCTAACGACGGTCACTGCCAGATGACCCCGGCGAGAGGATCTTGGGTTCGAACTCATAACACCCGGCGGGAGGGATAGCTCGTTTCGCCTTCCCGTCCGGATATCAGAGGATCAAGCATCGAAAGGGCAACGATATGTCCGCCAGCCAGCGGGCCTAGGTCATCCTAGACGCGGTCCAAACCATTGGCGGCCGGTGACGCACGGCGAGAAGTCCGAGAGCCCCGGCCGCCGCAACGAAAAATTCGGTGGGGCGGACCTCCAGGTCTGCCTTCTTGCTTTCCCCGCTCGACAATACCCTCAAGCCCGAAGTGTATCTGCACGTCCGCGGAGGTCTCGCCGAACCCGGTTGGTGCGGATTCACGCGGCTCCGAATCCGATATACTGTAGCGAGATCGTTCTGAGGAGGGTGAGTTGTTCGATCGCCTGCGTCGCGTCGCGGCTCTGAGGACCGCGGCCGGAGTCCTGGCGCTGTGTGCGCCGCCCGCTCTGCAGGCGCAAGCCGTGCCCGCCGTCGATTTTCAGCGCGAAGTCCGCCCGATTCTTTCCGACAATTGCTTCCAGTGCCACGGTCCCGATAGCGCCGCGCGCCAAGCCGGCCTGCGCCTCGACCGGCAGGCGTCGGCCCTCGAAACCCGCCCCAACGGCGCCCCCATCGTGCCCGGCAAGTCCGCCGCAAGCCTGCTCTACCAGCGCATCAGCGACCCGGACCCGAACTTTCGCATGCCTCCGCCCGATTCCCGCAGGCAACTTGCGCCGGCGCAGGTCGAGATCCTCAAGCGCTGGATCGACGCAGGCGCCCCCTGGAAGGAGCAGTGGGCCTTCCAGCCTCCCGTCAAACCCAAGCCTCCGGCCGTCAAGGACGCCGCCTGGGTCCGCAACCCTATCGACCGCTTCATCCTCGCCAAGCTCGAAGAAAAGGGCATGGCCCCCGCCCCCGCCGAAAATCGCCGCGCCCTCATCCGCCGCGTCGCCCTCGACGCCACCGGCCTCCCGCCCACGCCCGCCGAGGTCGAAACCTTCCTCCAGGACCTCTCCCCCAACGCCTATGAGCGCATGGTGGACCGCTACCTGGCCTCCCCGCACTACGGCGAACACCGCGCCCGGTACTGGTTGGATGCCGCCCGCTACGGCGACACCAACGGCCTCCACTTCGACAACTACCGCGAGATCTGGCCCTATCGCGATTGGGTGATCGCCGCTTTCAATCGCAATCTTCCCTTCGACCAGTTCACCATCGAACAACTGGCCGGCGACCTGCTGCCCAATCCCACGCTCGACCAGCGCATCGCCACCGGCTTCCTGCGCTGCGGCGTCACCACCAACGAGGCCGGCATCATCGACGAGGAGTACGCCGAAATCTACGCCAAGGACCGCGCCGACACGGTGAGCGCCGTCTGGCTCGGCTTAACGGTTGGCTGCGCCACTTGCCACGACCACAAGTTCGACCCCATCTTACAGAAGGATTTCTACGCGCTGGGGGCCTTCTTCCGGAATACCACCCAGAAGATCATGGACGAGAACCTTTCCGACACGCCGCCCATCCTGCTGGTCCCTCGCGCCGCCGACCGCGCGGCTTGGGAACAGAAGAACGCCCGGCTGACGGCCGTCCGGGTGGAGATGGAACAGGCCCGCGGACCGGCTGCGGCGCCCTTCGAACAGTGGCTCCGCGAACGGCGGACCGAACCCAAGGCGCAGCCCCTCGAAGCCGCCGAAGGCGCATTCGTGGCCGACCTTGCCTCGCCGCCTCGGTTCGAAAAGGCCGGCGGCCAAACCATCGCCCAAGTCCCCAAGGCCGACGCCGATAAGCCCTTCTCTATCGGCATCCGTTTCCTGTATCCCCGGAAGGAGCAGAACTACACGATCGCCGGCCAGCAGAATACCGCCGACCGCAACCGCGGTTGGGTGGCCGATATTACGTCCCGGCAAATCGGCTTCCGGATCGTGGGAGACAACGGCGCCGCCATCGAAATCCGCGGCGCGGACCCCGGTCTGCTCCAGCCCGGCGCGTGGAACAACCTGGCCGCCACCTACGATGGTTCCCGCAATCAGTCCGGCCTGATGCTCTACCTGAATGGCCGCGCTGTGGTTCCGCAGGGGCTGGGC
>JBEKVL010001166.1:0-2107 GCA_049514055.1 Tepidisphaeraceae bacterium
CGAACCGGCCGCGGAGAGGATCGCCAGGATCTGCTGTTTGGTCTGGGCCATGGCACGGACATTACACGGCGACGGGCTCATGTGTACAATACGCCATCATGAAATCCTACGAAGTCATCCAGCACGCGGTCGAGGAGCCAGGGGTCAAAGCCGTGGCGGCGGTATTGAGGGTGTCGCCGGCGCTGGTCTATAAATGGTGCGAGCCGCCGGCCGCCAGCGACGATCCCGAGCAAAGCGGGGCCAAGAACCCGCTCGATCGCGTGCGCGAGATGTACACGCTCACCCGCGACATCCGCCTGGTCCGCTGGTTGTGCAACGAGGCCGGCGGGTTCTTCTGCGCCAACCCGACGGTAAACCCGGGCGAGCAGATCGATCAGAGCATCTTCACGGAATCCCGCGCCATGGTGCGCGATTTTTCGGAATTGCTGAACGCGGTCACGGAATCCTACGAGGACGACAGCCAGATCGACCCCGAGGAGGCTGAACTGATCCGTCAGAAGTGGGAGGACCTCAAGGCCTGTGTCGAGAAATTCGTGGCCGCCTGCGAGCGGGGACACTACCGTCTCAAGCTCCAGGCGCGGCCGGCCAAGGAGCAGAAGAAGGGGTGAGGACGTATGATGATCGGTAATCAGTGATCGGTGAACAGTCACGCCGGTCACCGATCACCGACTACCGATCACTGATCACCAATGCCGACATGCTCGCCACCACCCCAAACACCCTCGCTGAAAGCCCCGTGCTCGATGGGCACTCCCACGCCTTCCCCGACGAGATCGCGGCCCGCGCCATCGAGACCCTCACCCACGGCGCCCAATGGTTCCCCGTGAAGGCCTGGCACGACGGCAGCGTAAGGGGCCTGCTCGAGCGCATGGACGAGGCCGGCATCCGCCGCTCGCTCATGTGCTCGATCGCCACCCGCCCCGGCCAGGTTCGCAAGATCACCGACTGGTCGGCCAAAGTGAAATCCGGCCGCGTCATCCCGTTCGCATCCATCCACCCCGACTTTGACGAACCCGAGGCCGAGGTCGAGCGCATCGCCTCGCTCGGTTTGCCCGGCCTGAAGTTCCACCCGCAGTACATGAACTGCCCGGCCGACGACCCGCGGGTCATCCGCATCGCCCGGGCGGCCGCGAAAGCGGGCCTGGCGATGGTCTTCCACGCGGGCTTCGACCTCGCTTTTGCGAAGAGCGACATCGCCAGCCCCAGGCGCATCCGCAATCTCCACGAGGCCGTGCCCGAACTCCGGCTGCTCGCCTGCCACCTCGGCGGCTGGGAATGCTGGGAGGAATCGCTGGCCGAGGTTGTCGGGCGGCCGATCTACCTCGAGACCAGTTTCTGCCTTGGCCAGTGCGATATGGACACGTTGCGCCGGATCATCGACAAGCATTCGCCGGATATGCTGATGTTCGGCAGCGACTCCCCCTGGGCCAACCCGGCGGCCGATCTGGCGATATTCAAGGAGTTGCCTCTTTCACCACAAGCGATGACCAAAGCGCTCTGGGAAAACGGCAACCGGTTTGCTGGAATCGCTTCCGGCGTCGGGGAGTTCTGAGCCGTTCACCGGCGTTGCGGTCGCCCCGCGCACAACCACGCGGTCAAAAGGGTCATTCCGAGCGTGCTCGCGAAGAATCCGGCTCTGGACGCCGAAGCCAGATGTTTCGCGAGTACGCTCAACATGACTATTCCGACGGGTTCACTTGTAGAGCAGAACGCACATTAACGTGTGAAGAGCATTCACACCTGCCACGGCTCGCGCATCGCACGGGAGCGCAGACGATTGGCCTGCTCGTCGCCGCTGAACTCCTCTTTCGCCGGATCCCATTTCAATGTCCGGCCAAGTTTGTAGGCGAGCATGGTCAAATGACCCAATGTCGCTGAGCGGTGGCCGATCTCCTCGTGGCAGCCTGGCCACTGTCGCGTGCGGATGCAATTGAACCAGTTGGCGTGGTGATCGTTGGACCCGATGTTCACCTCGCGGGTTGCGAGTTGCATTTCCGCGAACAATTCCGCCGGCGCCCCCTCGATGGGTCCGCCGCTTGACATCGAGGTCATCCAGCCGCGCTCGCCAATGAAGAGGCCGCCGAAAAGCCCCTCAAGCCGGGCGGTG
>JBEKVL010001167.1:0-2103 GCA_049514055.1 Tepidisphaeraceae bacterium
CTCTGCAAACCCTTGGAGCCCGCCTGGATCCTTCCGAACAGCCGGGATTTCTGCATTCCTTTGCCGGCTTACCGGAATTCACCACCCGCATTGCGTATCGTCGCCCCTGCCGAAAGTGGGCAAGAGGTCAGCACTCCAGAATCGCTGCCATTGCCGGGAGCCGGTAAAGAAGTGGGCGACGACCAGGTCATCTTGCCGTTCAAGCCCCGCTCTCGGCGAAAACCTGCGGCATGAGGGACCGCATCGAACTCCCACAGACCGTACGGATGCATCGGCTCGCGGCGCCTTCTTAGGGGATCCGTCTCGGCTGCCTGTTCTCGCGTGCCACTCGGTTGTGGTAAGATTGAGAGACTGCAACATATTCTTCCGGACGTAAATTGAGCCGTGGCGATCGCACAGACTGAGGTCAAGAGTTCCTTTCCGCAGCAGCCGCGCGGAACCCCCGCGGGGCGGCGGCCGTTGCTGGATCGCTACCTGATTGGGATCGCGGCGACCTTGGCGATTGCCTTGGCGCGGTGGTGGCTCGACCCGATCCTGGGTACAAGCGCGGCGTTCGCCATTTTTTATGCCTCCATCATTTTCACGGCCTGGTACTCCGGCCTTTGGCCCGCCCTGTTCGTCCTGGCGCTAGGCTGGTGCCTCGCGAGTTACCTGTTCGATGAATCGCGAGGCACATTGCTCGTCTACTCGTTCCGAAATCAAGTAGGGTGCGTGGTGTATACCGTTATTGGGCTTTACTTGGCCTATTTGATCGACTGGCTGACGCGCGACATCGCCAAACGGAAGCAAGTCGAAAGCGACCTGCGAGCCAGCCAGGAGCAATTGCAACTTCACCAGAACGAGTTGGCCCACATGTCGCGTCTGAGCATCATGGGCGAGATGGCCGCGAGCCTGGCCCACGAATTGAACCAGCCGCTGCACGCCGCCAAGAATTACGCCCGGGGCAGCATCCGCCGCCTGCTCAAGAGCGCGGAACGCGACGAGGAAGTGATGACAGCCTTGGAACGCATCGGCCAGGAGGCGGACCGGGCGGCGGAAATTCTCCGCCGCGTCCGCGACTTCGTGCAGAAGACCGGCCCCTCAGTTTCCGCAATTTCGGTGAACGACCTGGTCCGGGAGGCGGTGGTGATCAATAACCTGGAATTGAAGCAGACGCGTGCCAAGATCGTTTGCGACCTGGCAGCCGACATCCCGCCCGTGAACGCCGATCCGATCCAAATCGAACAAGTCGTGGTGAACCTCGCCCGCAACGGCTTGGAGTCGATGCACGAACTGCCCGAAGACGAGCGGGTGCTGAACATCAGTACGCGGCGCTGCGACGCGGAGACCATCGAGGTCTTCGTGCGCGATCGCGGCAAGGGAATCGGCGAGCAGGAAATGAAAAGAATCTTCGAGCCCTTCTTCACCACGAAGCCGGAGGGCATGGGCATGGGCCTGGCCATCAGCCGCTCGATCATTCAATCGCACGACGGACGCCTGTGGGTCAGCGCGAATGACGATCGCGGCTGCACCTTCCACTTCACCCTTCCCGTCGCCTAGGAGAATCAAGCCATGTCCGAGAATCCAACCGTATTCGTGGTTGACGACGACCCCGGGGCGCTGGAATCGCTGCGCTGGATGCTCGAACAGGCCGATATCCGCGTCAAGGCGTTTCCGTCGAGCCAGAAGTTTCTCGATTCCTACCGCGCGGAAGAAACAGGTTGCCTGGTATTGGACGTGCGGATGCCGGAAATGGACGGCCTGGCGTTGCAACAGGCCCTGCGGGACCGCAAGATCCGGTTGCCGGTCATCTTCATGACGGCCTACGGCGACGTGCCCACGTGCGCCCGGGCCTTTCGCGGGGGAGCGACCGATTTCCTGGAGAAACCGGTCAACGACAAGGTGCTGCTGGACCACATCGAACGGCTCCTCGCCCAGCAACAGCAGGGCCGCGAGAACCGCGCGGAGACTTGTTTCGGCGACCGCTTGAACATGCTCACGCCGACCGAAATCGAGGTTCTGGATGGCTTGATCGAGGGCAAGAGCATCAAGGAGATCGCCCGGGCGAGAAGGGTTTCCGTGCAGACCATCTGGCGGCACCAGGTGAACATTTTCGAGAAGATC
>JBEKVL010001168.1:0-2103 GCA_049514055.1 Tepidisphaeraceae bacterium
CGCAGACGCTTGCCGCCTTGCAAAGGAGTTACGAAAATGTACGGAAAAGCGAAAACCCGCCACCCTCAGACCAAGTTCGCGGCTGTGGCCGCGATGCTGGTTGCATCCGTCGGCTTGTTGAGGAGTGTCGTAATCGCCGAAGACGAGACCGTTGTACCGGCCGGGCAGTACCGCCTGTGCGTCGTTGAGATCGACAAAGGGATCAAAGGTGCCCGATCGCCGGACGACATCCCCTCGACCCTCTATCTGGGCTTCCGCGACCAGCGATGCACGTCCGTGTTCGTGCAGTCGTCCAAGTGGGCGGGGGCCGGTCCGTCCACGACCTGGTATCAGACGGCCACGTCCCAGTTGATCCTCCAAGGCGACCGGTTGACGGGCAGCTTGAAGGTGCTCCTGTTCAGCTACCGACTGGCCGTGCGCGACGAGTTGTCGTTGGTGTTCGACGGACGCACGGGCGATGGCCGGATCACGGGCCGCTATTCGGGCACGGCCCGCAATTCCGTGACCGGTTGGAAGGAGCAGGCCGTCTCCGGCGAATTGCGCGGCAGCGTACGAACCGAGGCACAGCTCCAAAGAGCCCATGTATTGGCGGCGGGCAAGGACTGGCCGAGTTGGCACGGCCCGACGCACAACTTCGCGGCACTGCCCAGCGGGAGCAAGTTGGTTGACTCCTTCGACCAGGCCCGCCTGCTGTGGCGGAGCGAAGAGCGGACACCGGCGGGCCCAGGCTCCTGCGGCTGCCCCTTGGGCGCCGGACTGCAAGGCAAGCGATCCAACGGCGGCGGGGCCAGCCCGGTGGTGGCCGATGGCCTGGTGGTGCTCAACTACCACGTGGGCAGCGGCGAGGTGGCCGACAGGGACTTCGTCGATCCCAAACGCGAGGCGCCCCGTGCCGAAGACCCCAACATGCGGCCGGAGCACATTCGCGACTGCTTCCTCGTGGACGCCGACGACGTGCTGCTCGCCATGGATGCGGCCACGGGCCAAACCGTGTGGAAGACCGTGTTCAAGGGCAAGGGTTTGCACTGGCCCATCCACAAGACCGGCCCGGGGAATTTTAGCGCGTGCATTTCTGGCGGGCGGGTCTTCGCCGTCGGCAGCGCGGGCCGGTTGTATTGTCTCGATGTCAAGAGCGGCAAGCCCTTGTGGGAGTCGGAGCTGGGCGGGTTCTTCAAGGATGCCCAACAGAAAAAAGCCCAGGGTTTGAAGGACCAGAAGTGCATTCATTACGGCCGCGACGGCGGGTGGTCGCCAATCGTGGCCGATGGCGTGGTGGTATCCTACGACCACTCGGGCGGCCTACTGGGGTTCGATGTGACCAGCGGCAAACAGCTTTGGCGTGTGGCCGGCGCCGGGAGCAGCAACGTCACGCCCCTGCGATGGGTCCACGGGGGCAAGGAGTACGTTCTTAGCCACGGCGGATCGTCGCACGCCCTCGACCAGGTTCTCTGCATCGAGGCCAAGAGCGGTCAAGTCGTCTGGAAGCAGCCGGTGCCCCGGTTGCAGGCCGTTGGCGGATTGAGCATCGGCGGGGATGTCTTGGTTGTCAGCCGTGAGCATGAGAGCAAGAAGGGCGCGATGGGCCCCGACGACCCGATCATGGTGATCGAGGCGTTCAAACTGACGGCAGATGGTTGCCGGTCGCTGTGGACCGTGGACACGCAGGGCAAGCACAGCTATTATTGCACGCCTGCCATAGCCGACGGCAAAGTCTTCCTCAGCGGCTGCTTCGATGGCGACACGTGGTGCGTCGACCTGAACACGGGCAAGGAACTTGCCCGTTGCAAAGGCCCATCGGCGGCCAACAGCGGGATGATCTTCTTCGGCGACGGGCGGCTATTCGTGCGTCCCGACGGCAAGCACGGCCGCTCGGCCTTTGCTATGTATGAACTTGGCGCCGAGGGCTTGAAGTCGCTTGGCATTCCGTGGACCCCGCCGCATCCCAACACCACGAGCTACCACACGCCGATGTCGTATCCCTACGTGGACGGCCGGTTGTTTGTGCGCGGCGACGACGGCATCTACTGCTACGACTTGCGGAAAGCATCATCGCGATGAAGAGCATCAGTAAGAAACCCAAATAAGGAGACAACGACCCATGTT
>JBEKVL010001169.1:0-2102 GCA_049514055.1 Tepidisphaeraceae bacterium
CGGTCACCCACGAGCAAGGCGAAGTCGCCAGTGCCGTGATCATGTCGGGGATGGCGGTGCGATGGCCGAGACCAGCGACCTGGTGAGGAAAATTGTGCCGTGAGAGAGGTTTGTTGGTATGAGCGCTAACTATGCACGCTTTCGCCACCTCGCGATTGAGCGGGCCAAGCCGGCACCCACGGAGACACAATTGGCAGCCATTGAGGCACAACTCGGGGCATCGCTCCCCGATTCGTTCCGCGAGTTCCTCAAAGTTGGCAACGGCGGCTACGTGGAGTATATGACCGACATTCCGTTCGGAGAGGACAAGTCGGAGAAGCTTTGCCCGGATGGGCGCACAGGCCCGCGGCTGGACGCCCTCGACCAGGACCAACGCTTCGTCTTCCTCGTATCCGACGCCGAGGCCGACTGCGACATCAACGGGATCGACACGCTGCTCGACTGCTGTCCCAGCGACGTGATTGCGGAGTGCGCTGCAGCCTTTCGTGAGATCGGTGCAACGGACATCACCGAAGTTCTCGTGGAGATCGTGCGTGCGTCGCCGCTACGTCACGAAACGTCATTGAGTCGAGCCGATACGCTCATCAAAGACCGTGCTGGCTCGGCACGCCGTCGAACGTCTCGGCCTGGTCCTTCACCGCCTTGGCCGACACACGCTGCACCGGGATGCCGGCGTCCGACAACGTCTGACGCAGCGCATCGCCGTAGGTACCGCTGGATTCCATCGCCACCGTCACCGGACAGCTCGAATGCAGTTTCTCAAGCAGTGCGATCAGCAATCCAATCTCGTCGGGATTGATGATCCGCCACGGCTTCTGGAACGCGCCGTCCGGCCAACGAAGCACCGCCATCAGCTCGAACTTCGCCACGTCCACGCCCACGACGCACGCCTGCCCGGCACGCGACGTGGACCACGATTCGATTTCCACGCTCTTGACAGAAACCGACGCATAGGGTCTGCTCTTTGCCACGGGGATGACCTCCTGCAAGTAAATCACCCGGCCTCCAAGCCAGGCACTGAATTCACTATTTATTGAGGCATCCCCGGCTTCATTTGCCAGAGACGCGGACTCGTGGCCTATATAGCCGACTTATTATGGCCGGAGTTCACGCTCAGCGTGTCTTACGACAGCTCACGCCAAGAGACACGCTGAGAAAACGTGAACTCCGAACGCGCCTCTTCAACAAACCGTCTCTCCCGCTATAAGAACAACAATACCGCGTCCGCCCGTTGGCGGGCGGCATGTGCATAAACCTTTGAGCTTCGGAGGCTCCATGGATCGCAGAGAATTCCTCAAGCAAGTCACCGCATGGTCGGCCGGGGCAACGCTGGCCACACCGCTTTTTCATGTCGCATCGGTCATGGCCGCCGAGGCCGCGCCCAAGGCACAGCCGGTCCTTTCCGTGATCACGGGCAAGGACTACGGCGCCATGGTCGCCAAAGTCCTCGAGCCACTGGGCGGCATCAAGGCATTCGTCAAGAAGGGCGACCGCGTTGTCGTCAAGCCGAACATCGGCTGGGACCGCAAGGTCGAACTCGCGGCCAACACCCACCCGGACATCATCAAGGCCATCGTCAAACTCGCCCTCGACGCCGGCGCCAAGCAGGTGCTGGTGTTCGACCGCTCCGTCAACGACGTCCGCCGCTGCTATGTCGCCAGCGGCATTCCCACGGCCATCGAATCGATCGGCGATGCCCGCGCCCAGTGCGTCTTCCAGGACCAGAAGAAATTCGTGCCTGTGAAGATCGAGAATGGCCAGTCGATCAAGCAGTTCGCGTTCTACCAGGATTCGCTGGAGACCGACTGCGACTGCTACATCAACGTCCCCATCGCCAAGCACCACCAATTGTCCAAACTCACGCTGGGCCTGAAGAACATTATGGGCGTCATCGGCGGCAACCGCGGCGAAATCCACCAGCAGAACATCCACCAGCGCATCGCCGATCTCAACCTCGTCGTCAAACCCAAGCTCACCATCATGGATGCCACCCGCATCCTCCTCCGCAATGGGCCCAGCGGCGGCAAGATGGAGGATGTGAAGGTGCTGGACACCATCACCGCGTCGGCCGACACCGTGGCCGTGGATGCCCACGCCACCAC
>JBEKVL010001170.1:0-2097 GCA_049514055.1 Tepidisphaeraceae bacterium
TGAGATCATTCGTACTGACGGTCACAATTGGGGCGCAGACCCGGGCCAGGGGATCACGTACATTGATGGCTACCTGACTGATTACAATAACATCACGCTCGCTTCCTTTCAGAACCTGCCGGCCCTGTCCCCGGGCTTGACTTGGGCGGTCGATGCCACGTCCAGCCACATCGACTTGGATGTCGTCGCAGTTCCCGAGCCGGCTGCCGCCGGAATGCTTCTGGTGCTGGGCGCAGGCGCCCTGGTGGTGCGTGTCCGCCGCCGTCGCGTCTGAACGCGGTTCGACGGTCTCGATCTCGGATGTCTGCCGGCCATCCGGGGCGCACGCTGTGGTCCCGGATGGCCGGGCGGATCCGACTGCCTTTTATGTCGAGGGAATCGTCGAAAGGGAGGCGCTGTCAATAGCGGAGTGCATATGCCTCGATGAGGAGGGCGAGTCCTTGTGGAATGGGCCGTCCGGAGCCAGACTCCGGACGGCCTGTTCCCGCTCTTACCGCGTCATCATGGGTTTTTTGGCCCACCCGCATGCGATGAGAGATGTTGGAAGCGTCATTCTGAACGTAATCGTCGAGAATCTGGCCTTGGACTCCGAAGCCAGATGTTTCGGGAGTGTTCTCGGCATGACGATTCCAGGGATTTCATTTTCAGAGCAGGTACTGTATGAGACGAAATCGATCCATTGGCGCGTGGTTGTTCGCGGCCCTTTTTCTGTCGATCCTGATGCCGTCATCAGGCGCGCTGGCGCAGGCTACATTGTGGGAAGTGTATGACGACGCCGCAATCCGAGCCTTCCAGGCTGGCCAGTTCACAGATGCCGAACGAATGGCGGTGCATGCACTGAAGGCCGCCGAGAGACTCGGGGCTCAGGATCGTCGCGTGGTGTTGGGCCTTTACAGCCTGGGCCTGATTCAAACGGCCGAGGGCAGATACGATGAGGCAGAGGCATCTCTGAAGCGGTCGCTTGCCATCAGCGAGAAGACTCTGGGTCCGCATCATCCGATCGTGGCCAGATGCCTGCGGGGTTTTGCCGGGTTGTGCCGCGCCCGGGGGCGGTACGACGAGGCGGATGAGCTTTACAGCCGTTCGCTGTCGATCATGGAGCAGATCTTCGGCTCGGACCAGCCGGAAATTGCGACAACACTCAGTGACATGGGCGAGTTGTGCTACGCCCAGGCCAAGTATACCGAAGCAGAAGCTCTATATAAGAAGTCATTGACGATACGCGGACGTTTCGTCGAGCCGGACCATCCGGATGTGGCGCCGACACTGAATGGGCTGGCATCCGTGTACTGTGCACAGGGCAGGTACGGGGATGCTGAACCCGTCCTGCAGCAATCCCTGAAAGCCGCTCTCGCCGCGCATGGCGAGAACCATCCGATCGTGGCGAGCGTCGTCAGCAATCTGGCGGAGTGCCGACTGTCGACCAAGGATTTTGCGGCGGCGGAAGAGTTGTACAAGCGATCGCTGGCAATCCGCGAGGTGGTGTTCGGATCGACACATCCGGAAGTCGCGTTGGCCGTCAAGAACCTCGCGACGGTCTACTGGAACCAGCAGGACTATGCGGCGGCCGCGCCGCTCTACGAGCGGGCGCTGGCGATCCGGGAGAAGGCGCTCGGTGCGGATCATCCCGATGTGGCCGACTCGCTGAACAGCCTGGCGCTGGTGTACCATTCGCAGAACCGGCTTGCGGATGCCGAGCAGTACTACAAACAGGCGCTGGCGATCCGGGAAAAGGCGCTGGGGCCAAGTCATCCGGACGTTGCGATCTCGCTGAACAATCTGGCGCTGTTGTATCATTCGGAAAGCAAATATGCCGAGGCGGAGCCCTACTACAAGCGGTCGCTGGCGATCTGGGAGAAGGCGGCCCGCGATCCCGGCAGCGAGATGTGCATCGCCCAGGTGCTGGAGAACTACGCGCCGCTGCTGAGACTGACGAAGCGCGAGGCCGAAGCGGAACCGATGTTGCGGAGAGCCAGCGAGATTCGCCGCAGGAGCAAACCCTGATCGGTGATGACGGCTCCGGAAGCTGATCCGTTACCGCCGGGCATAACCCATAATTCTCAATCCATTAATACCGTTTTAGCTGATCGAGCATTA
>JBEKVL010001171.1:0-2096 GCA_049514055.1 Tepidisphaeraceae bacterium
GGGCCGGCGGCGGGGACGATTGTTGCGCCAGCGAAGGCACTGGACTCGGAGTTGAGCCTGATCGAATGGGAGATGATGGGGGCGGTGAAGGCGATGCCAGAGGATAAGTTCGGATTTGCGCCGGGCGCGGCGATCTTTGTGCCGGCGCAGAAGACCGAGTTTGCAACCGTGAGGACGTTTGCGCAGCAGGCGACACACGTGGCGCAGGCGAACTACTTCCTGTTCGGATTCGTGAGCGGAATGAAACCGGATGCGGACGTTAAGGCGATTGGATCGATGACCAAGAAGGACGACGTAGTGGCCGCACTGGCCGCTTCATTTGCGTTTGGGCACAAGGCGATTGCAACGCTGACGGTGGCCAACGCGTTTGAAGTGGTGAAGACACCGGAACCGGGAATGCAGACGCGGTCAACGCTGGCCGGGTTTGCGATTGCGCACTGCAACGACCACTACGGGCAGATGGTTGAGTACCTGCGCATGAATGGGCTTGTGCCGCCCGCGAGCGCGCATTAGCGTAATACGCGCCGGGGACAATTTAGCTGGGCTTCTGTATGCGGACCATCTCCTGCGGCAGTGTGGGGCTAGGCGCGGGCGGCCGGCCCGATCTTCAAAACATCTTCGATGATGTCGGCTGCCAGGCCGAGTCCATCGAGTTTCTGGATGGAGGCTTGGAGCTGGCGCGCGGCGCGGCGATAGGAATCATTTTCAAAGACAGTGCGCACGGCGGAGTGTAGGCGTTTTGTGCTGAGCTTGCTCATGGGCACGACCAGGCCTGCTCCGCGAGCCGCGACGCGGGCGGCGACGCCGGGCTGGTCGTTGCCGATAGGGGTGCAGACCAGAGGAACGCCTTCGGCGAGGGACTCGAGCGCGGTGTTGATGCCGGCGTGGGTGATGACGACGGCTGAGCGCTTGATGAGGTCGAGTTGCGGCGCGTAGCTCACGACGATGGGATCGCTCGCGAGTGTGCCCAGGCGTTCACTGTCGAGGCCTCCGCCGAGGGTGATGACGAGTTGCACGGGAAGATCGGCGCAGGCGGCGGCGATGGTGCGGAAGATGTGTTCCGAGCCGTTTTGCAGGGTGCCCAGAGTGGCGTAGACGAGTGGTCGACCGTCGAGCTGGTCCCACGGGAAGTCGATCTTGGGGCGCTGTTGGGCGTCGACCCAGGGGCCGGTGTAGTGAAGCACCGGATGGCGATCGCGCATGGGAATGTCAAACTCGAGTGCGGCGGGTAACTGCGCGACCTGGGCCAGCGTGGATAGCGCATGGGACCATTCGGTCTGCGGTTCCAGTCCCCATGCCTTACGGTGCTGATTGACGAGGGTGAGGATAGGCGACGCCACGCGGCCGAGAAAACGCATGGCAAGTTCATTGCGCAAGCGGCTGGGGAAACGCTGATCCGCGGACCAGCCAAACAAATAGGGTGGAATCCGGTTGTCCCAGACCATGGGCGGAATGATGGCGATGGAGATCCTGGGGAGACCGAGGTAGTCGGCTACGTTGCCGCCGAAGTCCGCTTCGTCAATCAGGAAGGCTTCGATCCCGGCACGGCGAGCGGCTTCTGGGCCGTCGCGGAGCACCATGCGGGCGGTGTTGCAAATCCGCTCGAGAGTGAAGCGGAAGCTGGGAAGGCCCTGGAGTTGGCTGAGGCGCAGGTCGAGTTGTTGCAGGGTTCCGAGCGGGAAGTCGGATTGGCCGATGAGACAGAACTCAATGCCGGCGGCCCTTACGCGGGCTTCGACGTCGGGGATGCCGAACAGGACGACGGAATGGCCGCGCTGCTGGAGACGGCGCAGCAGGGCGGTCATGGGGTTGAGGTGTCCGGTTCCGGGGAAACAGAATGCGCCGATTCTTGCCAAGCGTTGCTCCGAGTGCGGTTGGTGAAAAGAGGCTCGGCCGCGGGATGCGGGGAGCACAATCCAATTCTCTCAGATGGGGAGGCGAGGGTTAATCGGTATTGGTTCGTGGTTAGTGTGGCAGTGGTGAGTGGGCGGCTTGCTGGGGTGTACATGTTAAGGTACAATGTACTAAATAAGGTGCAGGATGGCCGAGGGCTCGCAGCCGCACAAAATCCCGTTGATCTTTAATCGGCGTCAGAA
>JBEKVL010001172.1:0-2096 GCA_049514055.1 Tepidisphaeraceae bacterium
TTGCCACCACCGCCACCATCGCTGCCGGGCAGGATGGCGTCGCCTGGGTGCAGTACGAGTTCGCCCAGCCGATCCAGGCCCGCGCCGTCACCCTGATCGCCCAGGGGCGCGGCGTGCCCTTCGGTCAGATTCAGGTCAGCGACGAGGGGAAGGATTTCCACACGATCGTCGAACTGCCCGGGGCGGTTCAGTACCGCGCCGGTTCCTTGAAGACCTATGCCTTCCCCGAAACCACGACGCGATTTGTCCGCGTGCGAATGACCGGGGCGGCCCCGGGACCGGATGCGTCCATTTTCCAGTCGGAGCCCCAGCCGGCGACCTCGTATGGGCTCAGCGAATTCATTGTGCATACCGGCGCCAGGGTGGATCGCTGGGAGGAAAAGGCCGGCTTTAATTTATTCTATCAATACGAGGTCGCGCCCACGCCGCCGGTCCCCGCCAATTCGCTCATTCAACCGGGCGAGGTGATGGATCTGACCTCGAAGATGAACCCGGACGGGACCCTGAACTGGGACGTGCCAGCCGGGAAATGGACCATCCTGCGAATGGGCTATTCGCTCGTCGGTTCGATGAACCGGGCCGGCACGGCGGGCGGCTTGGGCTTGGAGGCGGACAAGCTCAACGCCAAGGATGTCGAAGCCTACTTCCATGGGTACATGGATCCGATCCAAAAGGAGCTGGGTCCGCTGGTGGGCAAGAGTCTGCGCTACATGGTGATGGATAGCTGGGAAGCCGGCATGCAGAACTGGACCGATGACATGATCGCCCAATTCACCCGGCGCCGCGGATACGACCCGCGGCCGTTCCTGCCGGTGCTGGCCGGGCGCGTCGTGGGCAGCGCGGATCTGAGCGATCGTTTCCTCTGGGACTTTCGCCGCACGATCGTTGACCTGCTCGCCGAAGCTCATTACGGCACCATGGACCGGCTGCTCAAGGAGAAGGGGATGGGCCTCTATTCGGAAGCGCCGGGCGTCTCGATGGAGATCATCGAAGACACCCTCCTGACCAAGAGCAAAGTGGACGTCCCCATGGGCGAATTCTGGCTCGGTCGGATGCATCCGGCGCCGGAGTATTATGTGGACAATCGCATGGCGGCTTCGGCGGCGCACGTGTATGGAAAGCAGTTCGTCGGGGCCGAGTCCTTTACCGGGGGCGGTTACGATTCGCCGGCCACCTACAAGAACCTCGCCGACTACTGGTTTGCGCAAGGCGTCAACCGCATCAGCTTCCACTCCTCGGCCCAGCAGCCGCTCGACACCAAGCCTGGCAACACCATGGTCGGGACCCACTTCAATCGCAACATCACCTGGGCGGAACAGGCCAGGCCGTTTGTCTCCTACGTGTCGCGCACCCAGTTCTTGCTTTCGCAGGGGCTGTTCGTGGCTGATTTTGCCTATCTGCTCAATGAAGGGGCGCCTTCGAGCCAGCCGTTCTGGGGAGCCGGACTTCAACCCTCCCCGCCGGAAGGATACGACTATGACACGATCAATGCCGACGCACTCCTCAACCGCGCTTCGGTGGGCAGTGATGGACGCATGGTCCTGCCGGACGGGATGAGCTATCGAGTGCTCGTGCTGCCGCAGATCGCTCGCATTCGCCCCGAGTTGTTGCGGAAGATTCGGGACCTGGTGGCCGGCGGCGTGACGCTCATCGGGCCCAAACCCACCCTGTCCCCCAGCCTGCAAGGCGGGTATCCGAAGGCCGACGCCGAAGTTCAGGCCCTGGCCAATGAGCTCTGGGGCGACCTCGATGGCGTGCAGCGCAACCGCCATTTCTATGGCAAGGGCCTGGTCACCTGGGGATTGCCACCGGAACAAGTCGTGGCCCAAGCGGACCCGCAGCTTATCAATCCCTTAACCGGCGCGCTGCCGCCCGAAACCGTCAATGCCTCGTTTAGCCTTGCCAAGGACGCGGAATTCGCCGGCCCGCTCGATGCTAGCATCGTCTGGATTCACCGCCGCACAAGTGACGCCGACATCTATTTCGTCGCCAATCGCCGGGACCGCGCGCAGGAGATCGGCGCCCGGTTCCGGGTCGCCGGCAAGGAAGCCGAGCTCTGGCATCCGGACACGGGCGACATCGAGCCGGCGTCGTAC
>JBEKVL010001173.1:0-2093 GCA_049514055.1 Tepidisphaeraceae bacterium
CTCATCCGCGTGATTTACCCCATTTGTCCATAAAACGCCCCCCGATAGACGTGTTCCTGGAAGAAAATGGGGGGAATCGGCCATCACTGCTCATTCTTCGGCCTCACGCCCGTCGATGTCGAAAGATGAGGCGTTGTTTTGTAACGCGCGACAAAAGGTGATCATGATGCCGAACTTTGCATCCAAGCCCCCGACAACCGTTCGCCAGCATTCTCAATGGCAGCTTTCCAAGCCGGCCTATGGAGCTATTTTTCTCACCGTTGCCCTGGCGGCCTTCGGCTGGAAGGTTTTCAGTTCGCATCCGGTGAAGGCCGAGGTCCGCGCCCAGGCTACCGCCAAAGTTTGCATACATCACCCCAATTTCGCTTTTCAAAATGCCTGGCAAGAGGTCGTTGCCCAGGCCAAGACCGAGGTCCGCGAGAACCTGCAGGTTCAGTCCCAACGATCCGGCCAGCAGACCGTGGTGGCGATTTCGTTGAGCAACCTGCCGGCCGAAACGATCGTGCCGATGGTGAATGTCGTGGCCTCGGCCTACTGGCAGGCCTGTCGCGCGGAGTGGAAGCTACACCTTGAGCGCGCCTATTCGGCCACACAGGAGAAAGTGCGGCAAACGGAACGCCGGGCCTTCGAGGCCCAGACCCGACTTGAATCCCTTCGCGACCGCCGGCTCCAGGCACTGGCGAACCTCCGCCCAGTTGCGCCGCCGCAGCCAACGACGGTTGACAATCCACGGTGGGCGGAAATTTGCCGCCGTCTGGCGGATCTCGAAGAGCGGAGGCGGATCTTGTTGTTCGAACGCACGCCGCTGCACCCTTCCGTGCAGGAAATCGAAATGCGGATCACCGACGTGCGTCGCGAGATGGCATCGATTCCGCCCAAGGTCACGCAGGAAGCGCCTGCCGGGCCACAGCCCAATGCCTTGCCGGCCGATACGCCCGCTGCCGCGGAAGTCCAGGCGGCCCAGCAGGCGGTCGAGCGCTTGAAACAGGACTTGCAGCAGGCCCAGGCCCTTGAGCGTGCCGCGCTCACGGCCCGTGGCGAGGAACTGCAAGTCGATCTGCTCTCCGCGGAACCTTTGCCTCCGTCGCCCGCGCCGTCGCGTGCCACCGCGGCAATCCTTGGCAAGGCCCTAGTGATCGCGGCGACCTCGATCGTCGGCCTGGGGATGATTTCCCTGGGCGCCTCGCTGGAGCCGGCAATCGCGAGTATTACCGAATTGCAGGCCCTCTTGCCCGTGCCGATCGTCGGCGCGATTCCGGCCGCGCATCCGCACCGCCGTTCGCGCTCATCGGCCCTGCGGCGGCGGCTGGCCTGCTGCGGTTGGATTGCTGCCGGCCTGGCGGTGTTGTTTGCGGTCGCGTGGCTCTTTGTCCGCGGGTAGGGCGTAGGGTGGGCCGAGGTCGTAGCGGTGTCGATTTCGCCGTTCTTCCGGGTCCTGATCTTTCCACAGTTGACACGCCCCCTCCCGCTAACGAAAATGGGAGGTCGTGTGTTGTTCTGCTTCAGAGAAGATCCGGAGGTCCATAATGAGGGCGGTGCGAAGGTTTGTGGTGGTTTTGGGCGTTTCTTGTTTCTTGCCAGGTGTTTTGTCCCCTGCGGCCGATTGGCCCATGTACCGTGGACCCCACCAGGACGGAATCTCCCTGGAAAAAGCCGACATCCAGTGGAGCGGCGATGGCCCCAAGGTCCTCTGGAAAGAAAAGACCGAGACCGGCTTCAGTTCCTTCGCGGTCAGCGACGGCAAGGTCTTCACGCAGGTCGTGCGCGAACTCAAGGGCCAGGACCGGGAAGTCTGCGTGGCCCTGGATGCGGCGACCGGCAAGGAACTGTGGATCGCCGATATTGCCGTAGGCAAGTTTGACGGCAGCGGCAGTACGGCTGGCGGCGGTGACGGCCCGCGGTCTACGCCGACCGTGAGCGACGGCAAGGTCTACCTGCTCACGCCCGACCTGGTCACCCACTGCCTCGACGCAAAGACGGGCCGGCAGATCTGGCGACGCGATTTGATGAAGCAGAATCATGGCCGGAACATCCATTGGAACAGCGCCGCCTCCGTGGCCATCGATGGCGACCTGGTCTTCGTTGGCGGCGGC
>JBEKVL010001174.1:0-2093 GCA_049514055.1 Tepidisphaeraceae bacterium
CAATACGCGCGAAGTGACTTACGGCTACTATAACGGCGTGCAGAATTCGGGCAATGGCCGGGCCGGCGACCTGGAGTCGGCCACCGAGCAGTTTTGGGACCCCACGCTCAATGGCGGCGGCGGTGGCTGGACCAACGGCGGCGATTCCTACTACTATCGCTATTGCGTCAGCGGCCCCGGCTCGCCCTATTGCCTGAGAATGGCCCTTACGCCCCAAGAGGTGCAAAACGCCGGCGGGCTGGCGGCCGTGGAAAGCGCGAGTACGAGCGACAACGCGCTGGCGCCCTATGCGGCCGAGACCCTGCAGTACGATGCCTTCCGCCACGTGACGCAGGCCACCCTTGACGGCCTCTACACCTACCAGTACTCCTATACGGCGAGCGTGTTCTTTCAAAGCAGCGCCAATACCTGGCAATACGAGACCACCGAGACCCGGCCCGACGGCAGCACCTACACGGTCTACACCAACCCCCTGGGCGAGACGCTTTTGACCGACCTGGCCGACACGGCATCGGACAACTGGTACACCGCCTGGCGCTACGGCCCTTCCGGCAGCAGCGACGCCTTGCTCGTCGAAAAGGACATGCCTTCCGCCATCGCCTGGGTCACGGCCAATAGTAACGGCTCGATCACTTTGGCAGCTCCGGCCGCGGGCCAGCCGCAAGGCCTGGTCTACGACTACTCTTATTACGGCGACTCCAGCGGCTCGCCCGGCTATCTTTACCAGGAGACGCTCAAGAACGGCCTGAACGCCGCGGCATCCTCGGCGGTGCTCGTGGACCAATACGCTTACGCCGCGCAAAGTGGCGAAACCGATGGGATGCCGGTCACGGTCCACCCCCTTGCCGCGGAAACGGTTTATCCCGTGGCCGGCGGAACGGGCAACGAGACCGACTACTCCTACACGTGGTACGCCGGCAGCGTACAGGTCCAACAGGAGACCACCACGCTGCCGATCGTTACGCCCGCCCAGAACGGGCCCGGCGGCGCCACGCACTGGACCGAACAGGACGCGTACGATCCTGCGGGCAATCTGGCCTGGGAGAAGGACGCCGACGGCAACCTGACCTATCACGCCCACGACCCGGTGACCGGCCGGGAGACCGAAACGATCGCCGACGCCGGATCGAGTTCCGGCCTTGCGCTGCCCAGCGGCTGGTCTTACCTGCACGCCGGCATCAACGCCGCCACCAACTATTCCTACGACCCCTTGGGCCGCATAGCGCAGGTTCTCGGTCCGGTTTTCGTGGACGACGCGGGCGATACCGTGCGGACGGCCACGTGGACCACCTATCTCGACGCCGGCCACGAGGTCCGCACGGCCAGCGGCGACGAGACGCTGAGCAGCGGCGGCTACACGCTGGTCAATCCGATTGCGATCATGGTTTTCGATCGCGACGGGCAGGCGACCGATGAAATCCAGGCGGAGGACGGCAGCGGGCTCAGCGTCGCCCGGAGCAGTTCCGCCGCCATACTCTCGGAACTGGCAAGCGCGGCGCTGCCGACTTCGTCGTACTCCAGTTGGACGCACAACGACTACGCCGCCCAGGCCGACACCTCCCACGGGTATCATGGCGCCGGGTACTTGATCGACGCGCAGGTTTACACGGCCATCCAGGCCACCCCGCCGGCTTATACCGAAACGTTCTATCGCTACGACTCGATGGGCCGGCAGAACGAGGCCGAAGACAGCCCGCCGACGATTACGCAAACCGTGTACGACGCCCGCGGACTGGTGACGAGCGTTTTCGCGGGTAGCAGCGACGGCACGCTCTGGCCCGGGCAATCGGGGCCGCCCGCCGCCTCGAACATGGCGGAGACGACCGCGAATCAATACGATGGCGGCAGCCCGGGCGGCGACGGCCTCCTGACGCGGACCACCCAGTACGTGGATGCCACGCCGGCCGACAACCTCGTCACGCTGTACGCCTACGATTGGCGGGACCGCTTGACGACTACGACCAGCAGCAAGGGTACGACGACCACCGTCGACGTGAACGTGTATGACAACCAGGACCGCGCGATCGAGCAGAGCGCTTACCAGGGAAGCGTTGCCGAAGCGAACCGCATCGGCGAGAGCCTCGCGAGTTACG
>JBEKVL010001175.1:0-2090 GCA_049514055.1 Tepidisphaeraceae bacterium
GGTCGGCGGCGGCGGCGGTTTCCTCAGTGGTCGGCTCGCGTCCCAGGTCCTGCAACAGCCGCTTCGAGGTGTTCCGCAGCTTGCTCAATACATCAATCATATGCACCGGGATACGGATCGTGCGAGCCTGGTCGGCGATCGCCCGGGTAATCGCCTGGCGAATCCACCATGTGGCGTAGGTGGAAAATTTGTAGCCGCGGCGATATTCGTATTTGTCTACGGCCCGCATCAGGCCGGTGTTCCCCTCCTGGATCAAGTCAAGGAAGCTCAGCCCCCGATTGCGGTATTTCTTGGCAATCGAGACCACTAAACGGAGGTTGCCGCCGGAGAGTTGGCGTTTCGCTTCTTCGTAGTCGCGATACTGAGCCCGCATCTTGTCGCAGCGGCTGCGGAGTCCGCGGGGGCTCTCCTGCGTCATAACCATCAGATCGCGGAACTCTTTGCGGAGATTCGCCCGGCGGTCTTTGGCGGCCGGGTTGTTGCCGAGGCCGTGGATGCGGCTGCGGAGTTCGGCCATGCGGTCGGCGATTTCCTCCATTTGCCGCATCATCGCCTGGACGCGCCGCGTGCGGAGGCTGAGTTCTTCCACCAGGGTGAGCGTCTTGCGGCGATTGCGGATGAAGCGTTTTCGGGCCGCTGCCCGCTCTTCCTCGGAAATCCGCTTGCTGATCAGCTTGCAGAAGTTCCGCTCATTCTCTTCCAACAGGTGGGAGAGCGTCCGCAAGTTGTGCGGCATCCGGGCAATGATCTGCTCTTTGGTAAGCCGCTCCGTGAGCGACACTTTGACCGTCCGATCGAACGGCAGGATGCCGCCGTGGACTTTCGTGAGCGTGGCCACCGTCGCCCGCATGGCCAGGTTGCAGCCGACCACCGAGCGGCGAAACCGTTTGCGCGCGACCTCGATCTTCTTGGCCAGCGAGATCTCTTCTACGCGGCTCAGCAGGGGGATCTCGGCCATCTGGCTCAAATAGAGCCGGATCGGATCGCTCGACCAACGGGACAGTTCCTCGGGCGTGTCCAGCCGCGACTCCGGCTGGTCGGCCAACTCCTTTTCCCCGTTCTGGTCGGCGTCCTCGCGGTACTTCGAGATCTCGAAGAACTCCGGCTCGGGCGCCTGGTTCAGAAGCTCAATCCGCTGTTCGTCCAAAGCGATCAACAGGCTATCGAGCTTTTCGGGGTCGACGGCCTCGTCGGGCAGGTACCCGATGACTTCATCGTACGTCAAGTAACCTTGGGCCTTGCCCTTGGCAACCAGTTCGCGCAACTCCTTGTCGAAGTGGTCCACCTTCAATCTCCTTTCACGCCCTGCCTGAGGGCGTCTGGTCAAAAGGAAATCTGCGACCGCGGCGGTCTTCACGGGAAGAAGCCCGCCGCAATCGACCCGGCCAGGTCCTACCCATCCGTGGGCTCGGGAATGCCTCGCCGGGCTCTCTCCTCGCGCATCAGAACCTCCAAAGTTTTTTCGAGCGTTGGTCCTTCGGACGCTTGCCGGCCTTGGGCCTGCTCGCGCCGAAACGCGCTGATCCATTGCTTCAGGACCGCCTCGGGCTCGGTAACGCCCTTGGCCGATCCCACCTCTTCCAGGTCCACCAACAGGCTCTTGATCGCCGGATCGTCGAATTCCAACATCAGCCGATCAAAGGTCGGCGTCTGGCCGGCATCGGAGAGCCTGCAAAGTGTTTCAAATATCGCCCGGCATCGCCGCGAACCCAACTGTTCCGCGCGAAGCGTTTCGCGCGCCAGCGCCAGGCATTGCGGGTGCCGAATCAGGATCTCCAACAGCTCTCGCTGCATGGGATCGATTTGATCGTCGGGCGGGGCCGCCGCGGGCGACGGGGACGCGTCGGCGGGCCGTACCGGGCCCGCTCGCCGGCCGGCGTTGCGACGCACGGCCGTGAGCCGCTCGCGGACCGTCTTCTCCGGCACGCGGAACGCCGCCGCCAGCCGCTGGAGGATTTTCTCTTCGCGAAAGCGATCGTCGCGGGTCGTGTCGTGGCGCAACCGCGGGGCCTTGGCCACGATCGACACCAGCCGCTCCAAGGCCTCGCTCGCCCCATGCACGTCGCCGGCGAGGTCCACGCCCCGGGTCT
>JBEKVL010001176.1:0-2088 GCA_049514055.1 Tepidisphaeraceae bacterium
ATCCTCATGGCGAAGCTCCCTTTCAATGCCGCACGAACCGGATTCGCGTGCGGTTGTCCGCGCCGCGGTTAAAGGTGACGGTATCGACAGTTCCATTTTGCAAATCGATCGTAACCGTATCGGACGCCTTGTCCCAGGTTGTCCGCGGCAACTTCTCGCCCGTGCGGTACGGGAACAGAAGCATCTTGTAGTTGGGTTCGACGACCCGATTGCGGTCTACGAAAACCCGGTTGGACGGCGGCGCCTCTTTGGCCATATCCCGGTCCAAGAGCGACTTGATTGCGATGGCCGGTTGCCTGCTGTTATCGAGTTCCGAAACATCGCGAAGCAGCAATCGCGGCAACCCCGGCGCGTCGCCCTGGTCCGGCACGTGGAGCAGCGTCGCCTCGGTGGCCGTCGCCCCGGGCGTGAGGATGAGCGAGGAGGCCACCGGCTTGCCCTGGGCATCGGCGAACATGCCCGACGGTGGGCCGAACGCATTGGTGCAGTTCATCGACCAGCGGTAGTTGCGAGGCGTATCGTCCTTGCGGATGTCGTCCACGATCAGGGCATAGGGCCGCTTCCCTCGCACAAAAAGAATCGTGCGGAAGGCATATTGCACGGGATTGTAGTTGGGCGCAAACTTCTCTTTCCACTGAAAGAAGGAGTTGCGGTTTTCGACCAATACGTAACGTCCGTCCGGCCAGCGGGAGAGCATGTCATTGACAACTCCGGGATAAGCGCGCTCGTTGCGGCCCTTGGCGGGCTCGACCGACTTAAGCTTGTCGTTGATGCAATAGTCGTAGGCCGTCTTGGCATCGCCCGCCATGATCGTGTAGAGTTGCCCCGGCCCATCGACAACTTCCAGCAGGTGTCCCGGCGGCGTCGGGAAACACGACGGATACTTCGAACCTTTTGGAACGATGCTGGGGCTCTCGCCAATGTATCCCTGGGTCTCGGGATCGTCGGCATAGGCCGGGTCCTGAATGGACACCAGCGACTGATAGTTGCTCTCGACGATATGGTAGCCCGGCGGAATGCTCCACGGCCGGCCCAGGGCATAGAACGAGAAGTTGCTCTTCTCGGCGTGCATGTGCCCGGTGTTGAGCCAGCCCTCGTCGAAGTAGAGCATCGCGTCGGTCTCCTGCCAGCCGCTACGAACCACGACCAACCCCTGCTGCGGGTCCAGCTTCGTCAGAGGCAGGGCCTTCCGGGCGGCCACCTCCGGCAATGTGGGCGTCCTGCCGTTGACGCCGGGATCCAAGCCGAACATCGCCGTGTAGAAGGGATTGAAGACCGAGGCCTCAAAAGAGTCGGCGTTGACGCCGTAGATGTAGTCAACCAGCGGATCATCCGGGTACATGTACTTCATCAGCAGAACATGGGTCTGGCGGTAATCGCCACCGCCGTCGTGATGGTCGTAGATGTAGACGTTGCTGCGGAAGTGGTCCGATTTCCGCATGACCGCGCCGGCGTAGTAGTTGTAGAGCAGATGGATCGCCGTCTGATAATAGAGGCCGGTGACGTACTGGTTCTCAGCCCCATGCCGGGCGTAGGCCACGGCCGACGGCCAGAGCCCCAGCGCGCTGAAACCATAGTAGGCCTCCTTGTTGAGCTGAAAACCCCATGGGGAAACGTAAGCGTCGTCGTTCCACCAGATCGCCCGCTGGAGGTTATCCACCTCGACCTTCCGGGCGAACGGCCAGACGCTACCCACCGGGTAAGGCTTGCTCGTCGGATGATCGCGGCCGCTGTCGTAGTCTGCGGGGCGGATCCAATCGTATGCGAACACCTTGCCGGAAGTCTCGTAGTCTTTCGGCTTGGGAAGGGTCGTGACAAACTCCATGACTTTCGGATCGACGCCGCGGTCTTCCCCTGCGATGCATAAGGCGGTGATGATCCGTTCCTCCTCGATATTCATGAAATCGCCGTTCTGCTGCATCCCTCGCTCGACGCCATGGTTGAGGACCACGCCATTGGCCTGGCTGGCGAAGATCCTCGCCCCGGTAGCTCGGCCGACACTTGCCGCGAACAGCAAATTGCGCGTTTCGCGTTGCTCTTCCGGCGTCATCCATGAAGCGATGAAGTCGTAGGCCAGCGCAAGGTGCT
>JBEKVL010001177.1:0-2087 GCA_049514055.1 Tepidisphaeraceae bacterium
AGGTGATCGGTGATCCGTAACTCGAGGGCTGCGAGGAGGAGGCGACAGTGGTGGTGGTGGCCCCCAATACGCTTTGGTTCAACAGGTTTGAGCTGCCCAGAATGTAATTTGGCGCATCGCCGATGTAGACCGCCGTGATGGAGTGGGAGCCCGCCGTCAGCGTCGAGGAGGTGTAGGATGCCACACCGCTGGAGTTGAGGGGTTGAGTTGCCAGCAGTGTTGCCCCGTCGATGAAGGTTACGGAGAGGTCCGGCGCCACGCCCCCACCGTCGTTGACCGTCACCGTCGCCGTAAAGGTCAGGCTGGCGCCGGGCTGCGAGGGGTTTATGCTGGAAGCCAGACTGGTCGCCGTGCTTTCATACACCACCTGCGCAAGAGCAGAGGCACCGTTGTCGGTCGATTTGCTGGAGGTGTGAACGCTGTCGGCGTTGTAGGCCGCGTAGATCGAGTGCGGGCCGACGGTCAACGCCGAAGTGGCAAAAGTCGCCGTCGCGGTGGTGCCCGCCGGGGCGTTCAGCGACCCCGTATTCAGCAGCGTCGCTCCGTCATAAAAACTCACCGTGCCGGTCAGGTTGCCGGTCGTTGCGCCAGTGGTGACCGTGGCTGTGAAGATCACGTTCTGTCCGAAGTCAGAGGGAGAGAGCGAGGATTTCAGCGTGGTGGTCGTGGAGTAGACCGCCGTGGCATCGCCCGCCAGTTGGATGTCGAGCGTGGAAGCGGAGGCGGAGGTGGTTGGGTTGTAAGCCAGATCGATGTTGGCCACCAGGGGATCGCCCGCCGTGGTGGGAGAAAAAATGCCGCCAATCACGCACGACGCATTGACCGCCAAACTGGCGATTGTGCAGGTCGTCGAGGTCGCGTCCACCTCGGCGTTGGCATCGGGGGTGATCGCGGTAATTGTCAGAGCCGCGTTGCCGTCGTTTTCCACTGTCTCGTTGAGGGTGGCCGATGAGGTTTTCTCGCGCGTGGGAGTGCCGGTGGTGTTCAGCACCGTGGCATTGCTCTTCATCTCCCAGATGCGCATGCCATAGTAATCGGCCAGAAACACGTCGCCGACGCCATCGATGGCCAGCCCCATGGGCGCAGTGACCGAGTCGCTATCGACACTGGTGGCAAGCAGATAATCCTGCTGGCCGGACTGGATTGCGGTCTGAATTTTTCCGGTTGAGGCGCTGACTTTGCGGATGGTGCTGTTTTGGGTGTCCGCGATGTAGACATTGCCGGCCACGTCCACCACCGCTGACATGGGGCTGGAGAGCAGAGCAGAAGTGGCCGCAGCGCCGTCGCCGCTATCGCCAGCCACGCCGGTTCCGGCAAAGGAAGAAATCTTGTTGGTGGTGGCGTTGACCACGCGGACGACATTGTTGCCGGAGTCGGGAATGTACATATTTTCCGCCGCATCAAAAGCCACGGTATAAGGGAAATTCAGCTCCGCCGCGGTGGCCGGGCCTCCGTCTCCGCTGTAGCCGCCGCTGCCGTTGGCGGAATTGACGAGTTTACCCGCTACGGTTGTGATGGTCCCCGTGGCTAAAGTCACTTTACGGATCTCGTGATTGTCGGTGTCGGCGATGTAGAGGTTGCCGCTGGCGTCCAGCGTGACGCCGGTGGGCATGTTCAGGGTTGCCGAGCTCGCCGGACCACCATCACCGCCGCTACCGGCTGTGCCGGTGCCTGCCACGGTGGAGATGATCCAGGTGGAGGGGCTGGCGCCGGGAATCGCCGTCAGTTTGCGGACCACATTCAAAATGGAATCGGCAATGTAGAGGTTGCCCGCTCCATCCAGAGCCACGCCGGTGGGTGAGCCGAGCGAGGCGGAGACAGCAACGCCGCCGTCGCCGCGGTACGCTTCGATGCCGTCCCCGGCAATGGTGCTGATGACGCCGGTCGAGGCTGTCACCATGCGGAGGCGGTGGTGGGCACTGTCGGCGATGTAGAGATTGCCTGCTCCATCCACGGCCACGGCGCTAGGCTGATTTAAGCCAGCGACAGTGGCCTGAGAACCGTCCAGCACCACCGACCACAGGCCGCTGCCCGCGACCGGAGCGACTTCGCCGGGAATCAGGACGCCCAGGCCGCCCAGGCCGATA
>JBEKVL010001178.1:0-2837 GCA_049514055.1 Tepidisphaeraceae bacterium
GACCAGTGGTATCCGGAAGGCGCGCGGCTTACGGCGTTGCAGGGCGCGGAGGTGTTGTTTTATCCCACGGCGATCGGCTGGCACCCGGCGGAAAAAGATGAGTATGGCGCCGCGCAGTACGACGCGTGGCAGACCATCCAGAGGGCGCACGCCATTGCCAACGGCGTGTATGTGGCGGGCGTGAATCGCGTGGGGCTCGAGCACGGCGAAGTCAAATTGGAAACCGGCGAGGTGCTCGGCCGTCGCGCCGCGGGGCAGGGAATCGAGTTCTGGGGCGGCAGCTTCCTGGCTGATCCGTTTGGGCGCGTGATTGCAAAGGCCTCGCAGGATGCGGAAGAGATTTTGCTGGGCGAAATCGACCTGGCGCTGATTGAAGACACGCGCCGCAACTGGCCGTTCCTGCGCGACCGGCGGATCGATGCGTATGCGCCGATTACAAGCCGCTTTCTAGATGCCGCAAACAAGCGGACAAAAAAGCGGAGAGCCTGAGCAGACATGGCCGCAGATACGCCGCACGCACTGGGCTACCGCATGCCCGCCGAATGGGAGCCGCACGAGGCTACTTGGCTGGCGTGGCCGCATAATCCTGAAGACTGGCCGGGGAAGTTTCAGCCCATTCCGTGGGTTTATGCGGAGATTGTGCGGCTGCTCTCGGCGCACGAGCGGGTCCATATTCTTGTTGAGGACGAGAAGACGGAGCAGCGCGCGACCTCGATGCTGGAACGTGCCAGAGCGAATCGCGACCAGNNNNTGGGCGCGCGACACCGGGCCGATCTTCATACGCAACCGCGAAGGCCGCGTCGGGCTCACGGACTGGCGCTTCAATGCGTGGGCCAAGTATCCCAATTGGCAGCTTGATGACCAGTTTCCGGAGCGGGTGGCTGGGCTGCTTGGATTGCCTGAGTGGCAACCTTCTATTCAACTTGCAAATGGATCAGGACACAGAGTTGTTCTTGAGGGCGGGTCGATTGATACCAACGGGCAGGGGATCTTGCTCACCACGGAAGAGTGTTTGCTGAGCGAGGTGCAGCAGCGCAATCCGGGCGTGAGCCGCGAGCAACTGGAGCTCGCTTTTCGCGATTATCTTGGGATCGATCAGGTCGTCTGGCTCAATCGCGGAATTATTGGTGACGATACGCACGGCCACGTGGACGACATTTCACGGTTTGTGGGGCCAGCGACTATCGTGACGGTGGTCGAGCCGAACTCGAGCGACCCGAACCATGCGCCGCTGGCGGAAAACCTGGCCCGTCTGAATGCCGCGCGCACGTTGGACGGCAAGCAATTCACGCTGGTCGAGCTGCCGATGCCGCGGCCGGTGGTGTTTCGCGGGCAGCGGCTGCCGGCCAGTTATGCGAATTTCTATATTGCCAACGGGCTGGTGCTGGTGCCGACATTTCACGATCCGAACGACCGCGTGGCGTTGAACATTCTTGCAGAAGTATTTCCCGATCGCGAAGTCATAGGCATCCATTGCGTGGATCTGGTGTGGGGACTCGGCACGCTGCACTGCATGACGCAGCAGCATCCGTCGGCGTTGGTATTGTGACGATGATTACCGATCTCGAAGCCATGCAGGCCGCACTCGCCGAGGCCCGGCTCGCGGCTGAGGCCGGCGAGGTGCCGATCGGCGCGGTTGTGGTGCGCGACGGAGCGATCATTGCCGCCGGACAGAATCGCGTTCTGCGCGATATGGATCCGACGGCCCACGCAGAGATAGTGGCTATGCGCGCGGCTTCTGCTGCGATTGGCAATTATCGGCTGCCCGCCTGCACTCTGTACGTCACGCTTGAGCCTTGCGCCATGTGCGCGGGGGCGATGATTCATGCGCGGCTGGACAGGCTGGTGTTTGCGGCTCCCGACCCCAAGGCAGGTGCGGCGGGCTCGGCGCTGGCGGTGATCAATCATCCCCAGCTGAACCACCAGATGCAGGTGGTGCAGGGAATCCTTGTCGAAGAGGCGGCGGAGTTGCTGCGAGATTTCTTCCGCGAACGGCGTGGCTAACTCCGGGTCAGATTTCTGATGCGTTCCGCCTCCGCTGGCCATCGTGAGACCAACTCCGCGAAGCTCGCATTGCGGTAATCCGCAAAATCGAAGCCAGGCGTTACCGAGCATCCCAACAGCGCCACTTTGCCATCGCCGAGTAGCCGAGTCCCCTGCCAGACTCCGGCGGGGACGACGAGTTGAACGTGCTGGCCGGCGGCCAAATCCGGTCCGAGGGTGAAGATAGCGGAGCGCCCGTCGGGGTGGAGCTGCAGCATCTCCATCGGGTCGCCGAGATAGAAGTGGAAGATCTCGTCGGACGCGAGGACATGCATCTCGGAGAAGGTTCCCGGCTCGAGCAGGTAATAAATGGCCGTGCCCTGCGCGCGTGCACCACGCGGCAACTCCACAGATCCGGCCGAGGTGTAGGTCCGGCGAAAGAATCCGCCCTCAACCGGGTGCGGCTCGAGCTTGAGTAGGGCCTTGATCTCGGCAGGGGTGAGTGTGGTGGCCATCATCACAGAGGATAGCAGCGAAATCGCCGTAGAATGTGCCTATGACGGTGCTGGTTTATACCGCTTCATGGTGCCGGGACTGCCGGGCGGCCAAGCAGTTTCTTGAGTCCCACGGCGTTGGCTATATGGAGATCAATGTGGATGCCGATCCGGCTGCCTCGGCCGAGGTGATTCGGCACGTGGGCAAACGGGCCATTCCGCAACTGGTGATCGACGGGGAGTGGTTTCAGCCTTATACGCCGGGGCTCGGACTTTTGCTCGACGAACTGCACAAGCGTCTGGGGATTCCTCGCATCTAAACCCACGGCCCTCGTACAATCAAAGAGTTGGCAGAGCACT
>JBEKVL010001179.1:0-2086 GCA_049514055.1 Tepidisphaeraceae bacterium
GGCGCGGGTCGAAAGCGGGATCGCCCATGGCATCGGCGATGTCGCCCTTGTACGGCAGAACGCGAACATGGTCCACCAGTTCCACGCGGTTCATGGGGCGGTCGACGGCGATCGCGCGGAGCGGCTTGTCGGCCAGAATGTAGCGGATGCGCATCAACTGGCACACGCCCGTAAGCCGTTCGAGCGAAGCGGTGATCTTCTCGGTGTGTTTGGAGTCCTTGGTGATGAGCAGTTCCATGTCGCGGAAGCGGCGGAGAACGGCGGCCTCGTAGCCGTTGGCCTCGAAGGCGCGGATGCCCATGGCCTGATTGGGTGTGCCCCAGCGGACATGGAAGGTACGTTCCGTGGGTCCAAGATGATCGATCGCGGTCTGCCATTCCTCCGGCACCTCGAACGGAACTGCGGCACTGGCGACCGAAACAGCCGGCCGGGAAACACGGGCCGCGACGAACAACTCGGCGATGGCGATGGTCGTCAGGGCATAAACGCGGAGACGCGGTTTACGCCAGAGCAGCAACGCCGCGCCGCCGAAGAGGAAACCCAGGCCGCTGACGCCGACCATCTGGGCGGTGAAGCGGGCTTTCCCGGGCGGCGCCCGGCCAGAATCGGATTTGGCCATCTCGTAGAATTCGCCGGAGGGATCGGCCAGTTTCATCATGGCGCCGTAGACGCCGACATCGGGTCGGCGACGGGTGTGGTCAATAGACACGGCCAGAATCGCCATGGCCAGGCCCAGGACCATGCAACAGACGGCGAGAATCCACGGGCGCAAATCGGCGCTGCGAATCCTGTCCAGAGCCATCGCGGCCAGCAGTGCCATGAAGAGGTTGGCGAAGAGGCCGAGCCGGGCGACCATGCGGAAACTGCGAAACACGCCGACATGGTCAAAGAGGAACCGGAAGACAGGCGTGTGCGATCCGAGGGCGACGGTCAAAAGAATAACGATGATCGTCAGAGCGAAACGACGCCGGCGTAGCTCCACATGGACGACGGCGTAGCCCGCGAGAACCAGGCCCACGGCGCTGATGTTGAGCTGAAGCTGGCGGATGCCGCTGACGATGATGCCGAAGTCCCGGTGTCCGAAGAAATAGGGACAGAGCAGGGTCAGGAAAGCAACAGGCTCCATGGCGCCGAAGGCGGCGCCATCGAAACCGAAGCCATCGGAGCGGACACTCTCGGCCGCCAGCGCCAGTAGAGGGACGAGTTGGCCGGCGGACAGCGCCACCGCCGCCAGGGCCATGATGCCACCGCCCACAAGCACGGGAACCCATCGCTCGCGCTGGCGGATGAGGTTGAACAGCGCATAGAGAGCCGCGGTGATCGCGGTGTAGAAGGCATATTGGGGGCTTCCGGCCAGAACCTGCATGGCGACCGCCATGCCGCCGATCAGCGCCCAGCGCACCTGGCCGGTGCTGAAGACTTTATCGACTGACCAGAGCACCAGCGGCAGCCAGGCCCCGGCGAAGATGAATGTGGGGTGGCCGGCGAGGATCTTGAAGAAGTAGGCCCCGCAGAACATGTAGATCGATCCAGCCAGGACGCCGGCCGGGCGGCTGACACCATGCTGGCGGACCCAGAGGTAGGTGAGGAGTCCGGCGAGCAGGACGTGGACGGACATGGTCCAGTTGATGCCGGCGGCGGTGGACATGAACAGGACCGGCCAGTTGAGCGGATAACCGAGCCCGGCCTGGCAGGCGCCGAAGAAGGGCGTACCGCAGGAAATGTGCGGGTTCCAGAGGGCGAGATTGCCATGACGGAGCTGGTCGAATCCCCACTCGCGGACCCAGTAGAAATAGGCCCACATGTCGTAGCCCGGCTTGACGAGAAGGACTCGCCCGCCCTGGACGAGCACATCGCAGAACATCAGAATGGCAAGGCCGACGAGGATGAGGATGGGAACGATCGGTCCAGACCGGTTGGGAGCTGGCTGCGATCGTGCTGAGAGTTCCGCGGACTGTGCGGTCATGCGGGGAGATTAAGGCGGTGGGGGCGACGGTTCAAGGGTTCCAGGTTCAAAGGTTGCTGAGCGTGCCATAGTCCTACAGAAACGGGAGCAACATGAACAGCAGCGTGCCAAACGCGCTCA
>JBEKVL010001180.1:0-2086 GCA_049514055.1 Tepidisphaeraceae bacterium
GCGTGGTTCAACTGCGGCAGACTCAAGGTTACACTTCTCGCGGCGACGATGCGGTCGTTTTCATTTGTAACTGCCGCACAAAACAGGAGATACAGCTTCGCGGTCGTGAGCTCTGGTCCCCGGCGAGATCGCCGAGGGCAGCGCCGTGCGTATCCGCGCCAACCTGCCCAAAGTCCTCATCGAGCACCCCAAGCTGCTGCGGCAACTGCGGCAGGCCGTCCGCCGCTGAAATCGCCGGGCCCGCCCGCCCGCGGTAGTCCCGGAGGTCTATCCATGCCCCTGCAACAGGCCTGGCTCGCCAAAGCCCGCCCGCAGATCCTGGCCGCCCGGGTCTCCGCCGTCCTGGACCGCGAGTTCGCCAAGGGCTGCCAGCGGGATATCTCCATCCATCCGGTCGCCCTGGAGCCGGCGTATTGCCCGCTGGCCGGTGAGGTTCCCGAGGTCGGCGACGGGCCGCCGTGGGTGCTGGAGAACGCGTCGGCCGGCGACCGGCTGCGCCACGCGCAGATCTGGGTCTCGCCCGAGCAGGCCTGCGACTGGGACCGCTCCGAACGGCTGCTCAAGCAGCTCAGCGGCACCACGCACCGCGTCATCCTGGAACTCTTGGGAAACCAGGAGCAGATCCAGCTCTTTCTGGGCTGCCATCCCGAGGACGTGCCGGTCGTGCATGCGGCCTTTCTGGGCCAGTTCGAGCGCTGCCGCCTGCTGCAACTGCCGGGCAACCCCCTGGCGGCGCTTCCGGCACCGGCCTGGGAGGGTCTGGTCTTTCGCGACTACTACCCGCCGCCACCCTATTCGCATTTGCTGACTCGCCCCGAAGAGCTGCGTCTCTCGCCCTATGGGACGATGATGACCGTCCTGGGCAACATCACTCCCCCCGCCGTGGGACTCTGCCAGATTCTGCTCCAGGGTGTTGCGCCGGGACACGACTGGCATCAAAACGTGCGGCGTCTCCTTGATCTGGAATATGCCGTGAAACAGATGTCCCCCTGGCAAGCCTTGCAGCGCTATGCTCAACAGGCCCCCTCGGTGGAATTGCACCACATGGCCATGGCGACTGAATACAAGGCCCACAACGACAAGCCATTCTTTTCTGCCGCCCTGCGTCTGGCGGTCATCGGCGCCGGCGATGCGGCCAGGCAGATCCTCCGCGCCCTGGGTACGTTCGGGAACCTTCTCCAGCACGGCGGACGGCCCCTGGAGTGGCTCGACACCCAGGACTATGCGCCCCACCTCGATGCCGAGCAACTGCGGCGAATGCTCATCATGGGATACGCCCACCGCCCCGGCTTCCTGGTCAACAGCTGCGAACTCACCAGTCTGGCACATATCCCCGCCATCGCCGTGGCCGAGGATCGCCCCGCTCCCGTGGCCATCCTGGAAACCCTCCCGCCCGACGCCGCGCTCGCCGTGGGAACCCCCATCGGCACCTGCGAGGTCGCGGGCGACGAACGTCCGGTGTGCCTGCCGCCGCGGCCGCGCGGGGCGCATACGCACGTCATGGGAGCACCGGACCAGGGCAAGAGCACCTGCATGAAGCACATGGCCCTTGACGACATCGATCAGGGCCATAGCGTTTGCGTCATCGACCCGCACGGCGCGCTGGTCCAGGATCTGCTGTGCCTGATACCCGCCCGCCACCTCGACCGGGTCATCTATTTCAATCCGGGTGACCGTGGTTTTGTACCCGTCTGGAATCCCCTGCATTGCGGCGTCGGCCAGTTCCCCGACCGTCTGGCCGATGACATCCTGGCCTCGATCCGCGGCGCGGTCAAGGACTGGGGGGATCGCCTGGAGCACGCCCTCCGCCAGGCGGTCAAAGCGGTTATCGGACTGCCGGATGGAACCTTGTTTGACGTTTACAGAATACTGATGAAGGACAGCGTGGAGGGCGAGCAACTTCGCCAGCGGGCCCTGGAGGTTCCCGGGCACGAGATCACCCGGCAGTTCTTCCAGGCGGAATTCCGGGCGTGGTTCAAAGCGGGGTTACACTCGCGGGGACCAGAGATCACGACCGCGAAGCTGTATCTCCTGTGTTGTGCGGCAGTTACAAACGAAAACGACCGCATTGTCGCCGCGAGAAGTG
>JBEKVL010001181.1:0-2415 GCA_049514055.1 Tepidisphaeraceae bacterium
ATCCCACCGAGCAGACGTTGCCCAAATTGCTGAAACAGCAGGGCTACGCCACGCTGGCCATCGGTAAATGGCACCTGGGCGATCAGAAGGAGTTCCTGCCCACGCAGTATGGTTTCGACCATTACTTCGGGCTTCCCTATTCCAACGACATGGGCGGCGGCGAGGAATGACCCAAGGATGGCGTGTTTCATGGCAAGAAGCCGCCGCTACCGCTGGTGCGCGATTTGGAGGTGGTCGAGGTTGTGCCGCCCGCCGCGCAGGACCGGCTCACCGAGCGCTATACCGAAGAGGCCGTGAAATTCATCCGCGAGAACAAGGATCGGCCGTTCTTCCTCTATCTGCCCCACACGGCCGTCCATATGCCGCTGCATCCCGGAGACAAGTTCAAGAGCAAATCGGCCAACGGCACCTACGGTGACTGGGTGGAGGAAGCCGACTGGAGCGTGGGACAGGTGCTGGATGTGTTGCGGGAACTGAAACTCGATCGCAAAACGCTGGTCCTCTTCACCAGCGACAACGGGCCCTGGCTGACCCAGGGAAAGCACGGCGGCACGGCCGGTCCGCTACGCGGCGGGAAAGGCTCGACCTGGGAAGGAGGCGTGCGCGAGCCGACGATCGCCTGGTGGCCGGAGAAAATCGCGCCGGGCAGTTCGAGTGATGCCATGACCGCAAACCTCGACGTGCTGCCGACGTTCGTGAAACTGGCAGGCGGCAGCGTGCTGGCGGATCGGAAGATCGACGGCGTGGACATCTGGCCGGTGCTGAGCGGGCAGGCAAAAGAGTCTTCTCGCCAGGCGCATTACTACTTCAATGGCAACCGGCTGGAGGCGGTGCGGTCGGGGCTGTGGAAACTGGCAATCCATCCGCAGCACGAAGGCAAGCCGGGCGAAAAGCCGATCACGGCGGCCATGGTGAAGACGTACAAGCCACAATTGTTCAACCTTATGGAAGACCGAGGCGAGAACAATGATGTGGTCGTCGAGCATCCGGACGTGGTGGCGCAGCTCCAGAAGCTGGTGGCGGAAATGGATGCGAACCTGGGCGTGAACGCGCTGGGACCGGGCGTGCGCAAGCCGGGGCGCGTGGAGAACCCCGTGCCGCTTCTGCCGGCGGGCATCAGGTACGCGCCCGATGCGCCGGCCACGCAGCCTTCGGAACCGATGGATCTGGACAAGATGAAGATCGGTGATGTGCTGGAGAAAGGCCGTGCTCCGCAGGTGGCCAATCGGCCGGTGAGCATTTCCGTTGATGTGGAATCGGAGAATCCCAATGGGGTTATCGTTGCTCATGGTGGCTTGGCCGTGGGTTATGCCTTGTATCTGCGGGATGGAAAGCTGATGTTCACGGTGAAGACGAACAGGGTTCCTGTGACGATCACCGCCAGCCAGACGCCCGCCGGCCGGTTCAATGCCGAAGCGCTCCTGGCCGCGGACTGCTCCATGACGCTGCTTATCAACGGGCACAAGGTGGCCGAGGGCAAGGCGAATTCGCTGTTGTCCGTGCAGCCGGCGGAGAACTTCTGCGTCGGTTTCGACGACAAGCAACCCGTAGGTGATTACGGCGAACCGCAACGGTTCTCAGGGAAGATCGAGAAACTGAAAGTCAGCACGAAAGAAAAGCCATGCGGCGAACGATCTGCAAGCAACGATGAAAAGGACTATGTATGCGATTGGTCGCCGAGGTCATTGCTGTGTTCTGTCTGCGGTTTGCGGCGTCTGGACACAGTACAAGAACTTATTTGATCGCAGGAACACTGCCCCGCCGCTCAGCGCCGGCGACGGATTGAAATCACTGGCGTCCGACTGGAACTGATTTCGCGCGATCTCCCTGAATTCCGGCTTGGCCGCCCACACCACTGTCCCGCCCGTGCGGGTCACGGAGTACAACCGCCCGCCAGCCATCACCGTTCCCGCATAGCACACCTTGCCGCGACCGCGCACTTGGAGTGCTTGGCTGAACACGACCTTTCCGGTCTTGGCCTCCATGCAGTAGGCTGTCCCGCGATCGTCCACCCAGTAGAGATGCCCGTCGCTCAACACCGGTGTGGGCACATACGACCCCGTACCACTCGACCAGAGCACGTTTGCCCTTTGCGCTTCATCCCCACGCTGCCGGTGCGGGGGAATCCGCCGAAGGCGTAGACATTGTCGGCGTCGGCGACGACACTCGGGGCGATGTTGCCATCCAGCGGCGACTGGGCATACCAGACGAGCTTGCCGGTGTCGGGATTGAGGCCCCAGACTTCACCGGGGACGGCAATCAGCAATTCCTGTTTGTCGCCTTCGATGGCGGGCAGCAGGGGCGTGCCGTAAGTCAGTTCCAGTCGGTTGGCCGGGGCTTTCCAGACCACCTTGCCGGTCGCCTTGTCCAGCCCGTAGATCGCCCGGCCTTCGTCGGCGGCGTTCACGATGACAA
>JBEKVL010001182.1:0-2083 GCA_049514055.1 Tepidisphaeraceae bacterium
CTCCACCACGCGCATTTCCTGAATACTGACTTTGGGGATGTGCAGACGCCAGCGCCCCGGCCGAACGTCGGCGTCTTCGTGGTACTCCATCCCGATCACCACCGCTTCTTCGTTCTCGTCCAGAAGGAACCCGATTTCCTGAAGCTCCACCAAGCGCGCCTGGGGGCTCTTGGAATCGGCATTCGTGGCTTCTTCCGCCACGGCATCTTTCCAGCGAATATAAGCTAACTTCATCTGCGATACCGCTATCCGGGGGGCGGACGCCACCAAGGTAACATAGCGCCCCCCGTGAAGTACAATCGCGCGGCCGATAAAGGTTTGCTCGACGCAGCCGATATAAGTGGTGTGAGACTGCGTCCGGCCAGCCTGCTGGTGACAGCCCTGTTGTGCGCCTCCGCCTGGGGCCTGGATCCCAAGCTGGCTCTCACCCAATTCGGCCACGACGTCTGGACCACCTCGAACGGATTGCCGCAAGACTCGGTGCGCGCCATCGCGCATACCACCGACGGGTACCTGTGGTTTGCGACCATCGACGGCCTGGCTCGCTTCGACGGCGTGAGTTTCACCGTATTTAACGGCTCGAATACACCGGTTTTAAGGCGGAGCGCGATGGCCGCTTTGCTGGCGGCGCCGGATGGATCGTTGTGGATCGGCACCGCCAACAACGGGCTGCTGCGTTACCGGAATGGCGGCTTTGAGAAGATGGCGGTCCCAGGACTGCCCGGCGCCGATATCCGTGCGTTGCTTCTGGATTCGCGGGGCGTGTTGTGGATCGGCGCCGATGCAGGTCTCGTGCGGCTTGATCGGGGCCGGGCCACTGCCGTTTTTACAGGCGGATGGGAGGCCAACGTGCACGTCTTGCTGGAGTATCCCGCCGGAACTGTCTGGGTGGGCGCCAACAACGGGCTGCACCGGTTCGAAGGCGGCGTGGAACGGGTATTCACAACCAAAGACGGGCTGCCGGACAACTCGATCTTTGGATTGGCGGCGGGCGCCGGAGGCGCGCTGTAGATCGGCACGCATACGGGGGGCTGATCGAATACCGCCAAGGGCGCTTCCGCACCTATGGCCCACACGACGGCTTCACGCCAAGCGGCATCCTGGCGCTACTTTCAGACCGCGACGGCGCGTTGTGGATCGGCACGGACGGCGGCGGGGTCAGTCGGTTTGCCGGGGGGAAGTTCACGTCCTACCAGACCCGCGACGGGCTCTCCAATCAGATCGTTCGATGCCTCTACGAAGACCACGAAGGCAGCGTATGGATGGGAACCGCCGGCGGCGGCATCAACCGCTTCAAGGAATATCGCTCGACGATGCGCACCATGCGGGAAGGGCTTCCGAGCGACAGCGTCCGTTCCGTCCAGCAGGACCACTCCGGAGACATCTGGCTCGGCACGGCCAGCGGCATCGCCCGCATCCGGGCCCTTGGCGGCCTGGTGACATACGGCCAGAAGGACGGGCTTTCGGGCAATGCAATGTTCCCCGTGATCCGCGATCGCCGGGACAATCTGTGGGCCGGTTCCGACGTGGGCGTTCTACAAAGGTTTCGCGGGGAACCGAAAGGCCGGGCGCGGCGTGAGTGGAAGCTCCAACCTCCCATCCGTCTGCTGTTTGAGCAGCGCAATGGCACGGTGTGGGCCGCTTCGGGAGACAGTCTCATCCGGTTTCAGGGCGATTCGATGGCGGTCTTCGGCGAATCGCAGGGCCTGGCCTCCATGGTAGTGACCGCCATGGCTGAGGGCGCGGACGGAGCGATTTGGGTGGGAACGAGGCTGGGTGTGCAGCGGTTCGACGGCGGACAATTCGGTCCCGTGCTGGCGCGGCCCGGAGGGCGCCAGACTGTGCTGAGCATGTACGCCGACCACGCCGGGCACTTGTGGGCACAGACCTACTCCGGGCTCAACCGCATCGCCGGGACGCATTTCACGGCTTTCACGCCGGCCCAAGGTATGCCGGAGCTCGACATGGCGTGGATCTTTGAAGACGACAAAGGCTATTTCTGGATTGCGGGACGCGGCGGGATGCTGCGTGTCTCGCGAGCGGACCTGGATGCCGTTGCCGAAGGGCGCAGGCGCGTCGTTGA
>JBEKVL010001183.1:0-2081 GCA_049514055.1 Tepidisphaeraceae bacterium
CATCAGCCGCAGGCCGGCGAGGCGTGGAGCGCGGAGTGGGCGGCAAGCCGACCACCGCCGCGACAGCGCGGGGCCGCCTCACTTGTAGGAAAGGCTGGATGTACATCCATACAGCGGAGGGGCATTGCCCACCATGTGTTGGGGTTCTGTTGTCGTGATGTTGGTGGGCAGTGCCCACCCTACGGTGATGTTGGTGGGCAGTGCCCACCCTACGGTGATGTTGGTGGGCAGTGCCCACCCTACAGTCAATATCCAAGTTCCCGCAGCACCACGGCCTGCGGCACGCCGAGTCGGAGTTTGATCTCCGACTCCTGCAATTTCTCCGACTCGTTGTCGGGCAGGGGACTGGGCCAGTGGATTTCGACGGCCCGTTCATCGGGCGTGGTGCGGAAGATGCCCAGCAGGTCGAGCCAGCGCAGCGCCAGGTCGATCAGCCGGGCAATGCCCGCGCCGTAGGCGGTGCGTTTCCTGTCGGTGCGCGCCAGCAGCGAGATCAGCGTGATCCGCAGGGCGGCGGCGCTGGTCAGATTGCCGATGCGGTGCTTGATCGCCCCGGCCGCCACCGGCGACACGCCGGACACCTTGTCCAGCGCCTCGCGCACATCGCCGATGTGCTGGCCCTCGGACGGCGCATTGGCGTCGCCGCCGAACTCCTGCACCTCGGCCTGCTCGTTGTCGGTGGACCACATCCGCCCGGGCGACACCGGCATGTCGTGGAAATTCTCGATCCCCTTGGCCAAGTACATCTTGAACGACTGCAGGGCGATGCGGTGGGCGCGGTCGCACAGCCGCGTGTTCAGCTCATCCTGCAACGGGATCAGCGGCTCGACATCGCTGCCGCCGGAATACTCAAACGGGGCGGCCATGTTCTGGATATGCACGAGGGGAATCTCGCCGAGCGAGTTCTCGCCCTGGCGGATGAGGTTGCCGTCTTCATAGCGCTGCCAGGCGGCCGGTGTGATGATCTCGACGACGCCGACCGACTGTTTCGCCGACACCGGCGTCAAGAGCGTCTCGGCCGAGCGAAGGAACCGCTGGATCCACGTCTGCGGCTGCGGCGGCTGCGGCGTGCTCTTCGCAGGCGCGGGGATGTCATAGGACTGGACGTAGGCATCGACGATGCGGCCATCGGCCGGGGACAGAAGCGGCAGGGCGCGCGACGGCTGGACGATCTCGAAGCGGATCAAGCGGGCGAGTTGCTGGATCAGCGACTCGAGCGGCTGTGTGGCCGCGCCCGTGTCCGTCGATGCGTCCGCAGCGCCAGGACTTTGACGAGCTTGCGTGTCCTGGGCCGGCGGAGTGGTGTTCTCCGCGTCCGTCGCGGCCGCTGCCGCTTCTGCCGGACCGAGTGGAGGTGCCTGCAGTTCGACCGCGCGTTGATCGCCCGCAGGGATGTCGGCCGAGACTGGGTGCGATGCTGCGAGGGGCGTTCGGCCGAGCGATGGGGAAGTCCGGGGCCGCTCGTCGTGCCGCTGACCCGGGTGGGCGGCGGGAAGAGGGTCGGCGTGGGCGGCCGGGTCGAGTTTGACGAGCACATCGACGAAGCCGTGGACAGCGCCGAGCAGGGCAAGCTGCTGCAGGAAGAGGATGCCGCCGTTGTGTGCGAGGATGGCGTGGATGAGGCGGTCGATGGTGTTGCGGCGGTTGGGGTCAGCGGCCGACGAGCGGATGTTGAGCGGTTTTCCGAAGAGGTAATCGACCATGGCGTCGACGCGCCAGGCGATGTCGTTCTCGATGACGATTTCCTTGCGTTGAATGGTCCCGGCGCGCTGGCCGGTGAAAGGTTCGCTGCCGGCGTGGATGCCGGTAATGCGGGCCGGCAGTCCCCATTCCTGAGCCTGGCGATAGGGCCGGTCGGTGTGGGGGCAATCGACGCGGGCTGGGTTTTTGTAGTAGGCCCACAGGCGGCCGAACCGCGGCCGATGGACGGAAGCAAGCCGCGTCAGCGCGTCGGAAAGCGATTGCTCCGTGAGGCTTGGCGTGTTGAGTGATTTGAGTTGCCAGGGCATGGTTGACCTTTCGTTATGCTTTTTTCGTCGTCCTTCCGTATTCCCCGTGGCGCTGCGCGCCAGGGGCGTTTT
>JBEKVL010001184.1:0-2080 GCA_049514055.1 Tepidisphaeraceae bacterium
CCTCACTGCCGACCACGGTGGCTGCGGCACGGGGCACGGCGGGACCAAGCCCCTGCCTCGCAGCGACCCCGCCAGCACCGCGCCGGCCGAGCGCATTCCCGACCAGGCGAGCCTGCACATCCCTTGGATCGCCGCCGGTGGGAGTGTCAGGGAGGGCGTCGATCTCACCCAGTACCGCGAACTCAACGTTCGTATCGAGGACAGCTTTGCCACCGCCTGCCGGTTCCTGGGCCTGCCCATCCCCGACAACTGCGAAGGCAAGGTCGTGAAGGAACTCTGGGAGGGCCCTGCCCCCCCTGCCGTTCGCTCGCCCCGCGAACCAGCCGGCGTATCGCTGATGCCGATGTTCCCTTGTTCTGCCTCCACGACAAAGGTAAGCACTCCGTGAACGGTTACGGCAAACGAAGGTTCAAGTCGAAGATGCGTGAGACATCGCGACAGTCACTCAAGGAACACGCTATGAACAGACTCGTGCTGTTATCTGTTTCGATTGCCATTTCGCTCAGCGCGTTTCCGGTCATGGCCGCGGATGCGACTGCACCGGCCGCCGAATGGCCCTGCTTTCGCGGTCCCAACGGCGACGGCACGGTGGCCGAGCTGCCGAAGACCCTGCCTCCCGCGCCGAAAGTGCTCTGGAAAACGAAAGCGGCCGGAACCTGCCACGCGGGCATTGCGGTGGCGGCCGGCGTCGTCGTGACGCCCGATTGCGATGAGGACAACGACTACTACCGCTGCCTGGATGCGGCCACGGGCGCCGAGCAATGGGTCCGGACCTTCACGAATGGCCGGGATCTCCAGTACGGCCCCGGCCCTCGCGCCACCCCGCTGATCTCCAAAGGCAAGGTCTATGTGCTTAGCGCCTTCGGCGAGTTGCGCTGCCTCGATTTGAAGACTGGCAAGACACTGTGGGAGAAGAGTTACCAGAATGAGTTCAGGACGCGCAGCGTTCCCACTTGGGGTTTCTGCGGTTCGCCATTGCTGGTCCAAGACAAGCTGCTGCTCCACCCGAAGAGACTCCTCGCGCTGGATCCGGATACGGGCAACGTAGTTTGGGAGGGGGATTCCTCCGGGACGAACTACGCCACGCCCTTGGTGGGCGCTTTCGGTGGCGTGGACCAGGTGATCGACTACGAACCGGCTGGCATGGCCGGTTGGGACATCAAGACGGGCAAACGCCTGTGGACCATCGAGATCGAGGCCCCTCACGGCTACATAGTACCAACGCCCGTCAGGGTGGGGACGCGACTTCTGATCGTACCATCCGCCGAGGACGCGCGCCTCTTGGACTTCGACCAGAATGGCCGGCCCAAGCCTGATCCGACGGCCACATGCGATCAACTCACCTCCGAGGTCATCACGCCTACGGTATCGGGGGATCTTATTCTGGGCGCCGGCCGGGGATTACTCTGCCTCGACGCCAAGGACAAGTTGAACGTCCTCTGGAAGAGCGGGAAGGAGTCCACGCTCCGCGCCGACATGCATATTGTGGCCAGCAAGGACCGTGTACTGACCTTTAACCGTAAAGGGTACGTGACGCTTGTGGCACTCAATCGCGACGCCCTGGAGGTTCTGGGCAGCGCCCGGCTTTGTCAGCCCACGCTGATGCCCCCCGCCGTGGCGGGCCAGCGGATCTACGTCCGCGATGACGAGTCGGTTTGCTGTTACGATCTTTCGGCCTCCATCGAGTAAACCACCCAGGCGAGCTCCAGCGACCCCCCCTGAACCGGAAAAACGATGCAAAATTATTGACGTTACGTTGGCAAAGGTTACGCCATCATTTATGCTCGACAAATCGGCGAACCATCGCCGTCCCGCCATCCGGCCCTCCTAATTTCCTCCACCCCTTATGCGCAGCAACCCGAGCATGCTCGGAACTCCTGGAACATCTCTGTTGACGAAAGCGCATTTCGAGGAGCATCGTGCTATCGTGTCGGACCGCCGCGGTCTTGGCTGCGGGCGAACCCGCGGCCTGGGGTTGCTCCTGGGGCTGATGATCTTGCTGCCGGCCGCGCAGGTGTCCGCCGGCCAGTGGAAGTACTATGACGGCACCCTGCAACAGGTTCTGCCGGGCGGCAAGGAT
>JBEKVL010001185.1:0-2079 GCA_049514055.1 Tepidisphaeraceae bacterium
CGTCTCCCCGGGCAGGGTGACGTGCCGACCTATCCGCACGCCGGCTGCTCTCTTGGCCGCCAACGCCTCGCGGGTTCGCTGCCCGATCATGCGCCGTTCGAGCTGGGCGAAGGTGGCCGAGACATTCGCCATCGCCTCGCCGAGCGGGGTAGACGTATCTACTCCAAGGTCGAGCGTTATCAACGTCCAGCCTTCCCGGTGCGCCAGGTCGAGCAGGCCGGCATAATCCCGGACGCTCCGAGAGAGGCGGTCAACCTTCGCCGCCACAAGGCAGTCAGCCTCGCCCGCGGCGAGCATGGCGAGGGCTCTTTGCATGGCTGGCCGGTCCAGGTCCCTGCCGGACCATGCCGGATCTTCGACGTACTCAACGGCGAGCCAGCCGCGCCGGTCGGCCTCGGCTTCGATCGCCGATCGCTGCGCGGCCAGGCCGGCGCCCGAGTCTGCCTGTTCGGCCGTGCTGACTCGCATGTAAGCGAGCGTCCGGTGCGTTCGAATTCCCTTCACAATTTACCCTCCTACAGTAACCCTTCGGTTTGTGTAGATAGAGCATACACCTGTGAGGTGTCGATATGACCCGCCGTCCCGCTCCGGTACGGATTGAACGGGTGCCCGGTATGGCTCTCGACCCGCTCATAGAGAAGCGCCGACGCCGCGCTATCTCCCGGACGCTCCGCGCAAAGGCGATCGGAGCCGGCAACCTGTCCGCCGCGAGGCACCTGGTCTACGCCACGGTCGCGATCGAGGATGACGTACTAGACGAGGTGGCGACGATGATCGCCCTCAGTCCGCACCTTGGAGACCCGAAGTTCAGGCCGCTTGTGGAGGGCACGGCGCGCTGCATCGTCCGGCTTAGAGCGGCCGACGCGGCGATAGCGGCCGGCGATCACTCCTCAACCATGACGAGCTACAGCGTCCGCCTTGAGGCGCAGCTCGCCCGAAACCTGGCCGCCCTGGGGCTCGTGCCTCGCCCGCAAGTACCAAACGCTAAGGGAGCCGCCGCACTGTCCGAACAAACCCTCGCCCGCTACCGCCCCACTCCCCAATAGTCCCCAAGGAGAAACCCTCGTGTCTAACCCGTGTCCCAAGTGCCGCAAGCCGGCCACCTACCCGATCGCCCTGCGCGGGCATTCCTACGCGGGCTGCGAAGCCTGCCTCATCGCCACTTATGTCGGCCCGTGCCCCGCTCCTGAAACCATATCCGAGCCCGACCGGGTGCCCCTTTTCGGCACGCCCGACCTCGTTGTCATCATCCAACGGGCCGAGAGCGACCTCGCCCGGTTCACCCTCGCCACGCCCATCGAAGGAGACCTTTAGTCATGTCTAAGAAGAAGTCAAAGAAAGCCCGCATGATCCCGAGCGCTCAGCCCGGCGTCAATGGCGTTCGGTCGGGCGCCGTGCCGTCGATAAACGACGGCAACCTGCCCGCCACCGGCGCCGGCGCCGACCTCGCAAAGTTCTGGACGGCCCAGGCTTTCGATAACCCCGTCACCCAGGACGACGCCACCGAACAGTTCGGCGTGCTGCCAACGGACGCCAACCTGCAGCGAATGATCGACCGTAGCGAGCGGGCGTACTCGCAGCCGGACAAGGGCCAGTCGTTCGGCCTGCCGCCGTCTGGGCCCGGTGGCTTGCCCACAGATGCCAACCTCGCCCGGATCAACGCTCGGGCCGTCGCGACGTCAACGCCGGCCGCACAAGTCGCAGCGTTGACCAAGGCAATCTCCGCGCTTGACCAGTCCATCGGCCGCATTCGCGACGGCAGAGACGCCAGGCAATATGCGAATCTAGATCGTCTGGCGAAGGCCCGGCAGGCGATCGTAACCAAGAGAGACGCCATCCTCGCCAGGACCGGGCACGACTCGGCCGGCAATGATCCCGACTTCCGAGCCCGCGCCTCCGCCGAGTCAACGGCGCCCGGCATCGGCAACGCGATCGACCAGATATCCGCCCTACAGGACGCCGCCGCTAAGACGCGCTCCGTTGCCGCTCTCCGTGCCGATCGCTCCGGCAACATTCCCCGCTAGTCAACGAAGGGAGCCACCATGTCCACCGAAGTCGAAACCACAACCGAAGCCGCGG
>JBEKVL010001186.1:0-2079 GCA_049514055.1 Tepidisphaeraceae bacterium
ACCGTGGGCCACGATCGCCGCCCGCACCACCTCCAACACCAAAGCCGCCGACTGGCTGGCATGGATCCCGTAGCCGGTGATGAAGCGGCTGTTGTCGTCCATAAAGGCCACCATGTACACCCGCCGGTTCTGCCGCTTGAGCACGAAGGTGAACAGGTCCGTCTGCCAAAGCTCATTGGACGTGGCGCGCTCGAAGCTCCGCTGCTTGTCGGGGTGCGGGTGGGTCGCCGCCTCTTCCACCTCGTAACCCGCCTCGTGCAGCACGCGGGAGACGGCCCCCGGCGAGGCCGGCAGGGCCGGGCCGCGGAGCAGCATGTCGCTGATCCGCTGGCAGCCCCACTCCGGGTTCGCCTGCTTGAGCATGAGGATCGTCCGCTTGGTCAGCTCATGCACCCGGCTGCCTTTGGGTCCGCCACGCTGCTGATCCATCAGCCCGGCCGGGCCCGACTCGTCAAAACGCTTCTTCCAACTGTAGAGCGTGTGCTTGGAGAGGCCGACCAGGGGGGCGAAATCGCCCGCCGGCAAGCCGCTCCGCTGCCAGGTGTCGAGGATCAACAACCGCTGCTCGGGCGTCATCGCCGGCTGCGCGGATGGCTCGACCTTGACCAATCGCGGCCCCTTGCTCTTGCGCGGGCCGGCCAGCAGACGCTTGCGGACCTCCTCGAAAGGCTCTTCGGGCGGTTCTCCGCCCGCCAAGGCGTCATCGGCCTGGGGCGCCGGCGGCGCACCGGCCGAGGCAGGGTCGACCACTGCGACGGCGGTAAGGGGTGGAGCGGTTTCCGCAGGTGGAACAACCTGGGGACGGTCCACGGCGGCCACGGGGGTGGGCTCCCCCGCGCCGCCGCAGACGCTGGCCGCGTCGCTCGGGCTACGCCCTCGCTCCGCGGCCAGCGTCTGCTCCGACTCTGATCTCTTCCAAAACATGCCTAACTCCTTTGCGGTTTAACCGCTGTTGGAGAGGCAATTACCCCACCTCTTTATCTCATTTCCTAGTTGAATATTTCGGCGCGCCGGACAGGCGTCGTCGATGGACAGGGTGCCCGGCCCTTGGACCTGAACGCCGGACAGGATCGTGAGGGTGGCCGCCGCGCCATCGAGTTTCACGGCGCCGTCGAGGATGTAAGGCGAATTTGCCGCCGTCCAGGGCGACCCTATCGCTGCCGCCGTGGAGTAGGTGCCGGCGGCAATGTGGACCGTCAGCAACCGCCGAGCTTCCAGCGCTTCAAAGCCCAGTCGGCGGTGATGTGGAGAGAGCCGCGAGGCGCATCGTCGCGGTTTGCTGGTGTGCCGTTGGGAGACCTTAGCCCGTTTCGGAGAACGAAAAAATTGACGCATGACGATGCCCCCTGCTAGGGTTGCAGTGCTTGTTATATCGCCGGGCTCGGGCATCCTGCCCTTGTTCGGTGGCGTGTCCTTCAGAAGGACAGCAAGGAATATAACCGTCGAGCGGCTAGTTGAACGGGGACAAAGTCGCACCCCACCTTGGGGCGATCTCGCATCCACGCTAGGGTTCAGTGCATCTATTTGAATCATGGTACTGTGGCTTGTCAAGCTAGGGGGGATCTTCTGGTCTTCTGGCTAGCTACAAAGGTCTGAAGAACATGAGAGTCGCCTAGATTGCTGGGGTAACGCCCCAGCAATACCTCAATACTCTGATTAGAAAAGGAAAATCGCGAAATCGATAATGCAGGTCGACATCGACGACTGCTCCACGGTCTGACGGCCGAACGGCCAACGAAACGAGCCCCGGGCGCGTCGGTTGGACCCTCCTCAGGTTGGAGAGAGTTGCGCAAACCAGTCCGGTGGGCCCGCGAGCTATGGCCTGACCCCACAAACAGGTGGCAGTCGCCGACAATCGTTGCTGTGTCGGAAAACCAGCGTAATTTCGGGACGAGGCCAGCGGGAAGTCGTGGCGATCACGCGAACCCGCCACCGGTCTTGCCTGTTCTACCAGCGGCAGAGATGTCCACGGAATTCATGGACTTATCCCCGGTGGCGACCCCTGCCCGGCCATTCTTATTCGACGTGTATGCAACACGGCATCGTGACCGCGCATAACATCGTCGAAGCCATGAGCAA
>JBEKVL010001187.1:0-2077 GCA_049514055.1 Tepidisphaeraceae bacterium
GACATCGAGAACCCGCCCAAACCCAAGCCCGCCGATGACGACGTCGATTTCGGGCAGATTGGCAACCTGGGCAATGTCAACGGCCAGTTCCGCATCGTCGTCAACGGGCGGGCTGTTAACGTCAACGGCGGCAATGTCCGCATGTCCAAGACGGTGACCGTCATCAACAACCGTAAGGAAATCGAGGTCACCGAGAACCAGCAGAAAGTCCATATCGTCGAGGACGCCGATGGCATTAAGATGTCCGTCACCGATACCGTGGACGGCAAGGAAACCACGAAGAAATACGAGGCGAAGAACGCCGCGGAATTGAAAGAGAAGCAGCCGGAAGCGTTCAAGATCTACGAACAGGCCACGAAAGACGATCAGGGTATCCGAGCCCGCGCCCCCCGGGCGCTTCGCCCCGGTGTGCGCCTCGTGCCCGGACCCATTAACCCCAACGGTGTTCGCCTCGTGCTTCCGCCCGCACCCGAGCCCGAAAAGAATGCCGACATGCCCGCCACCCGGCCGGCGAACCAGTGATGAATCGGTAATCGGTGATCGGTGCTGGGCGATCGGCGAACCCTTCACCGGTCACCGTCCACTCCTCCTTGCCGCCCTATAGCCTCGCCCACCATCCGTCCGCTATAATCGCGCGCGTTGCCGGACCACGTCCGGCATTACTGAAAGGTGTCAACCATGATCGGTTCCCCCCGCGCGCTCACGGCTGCCGCACTGACAATCACCATCGGCCTGTACTCGGCCGGCTGCGAAACCAAGGCCGAGACCGGCGCGCTCGTCGGCGGGGCCGGCGGGGCGGCCGTTGGGGCGGGCGTCGGCTCGTTGTCCCACTCCCGCGCCGGCGAAGGCGCCCTCATCGGCGGCGCCGTCGGCGCAGTCGGCGGCTATATCGTCGGCAACGAGATGGACAAGAAAGACCAGCGCGACCGCGACCGTGCCTCAGACCGCGCCACCCGCGAAGGCGCATACGATTCGCAACGAGTCACCAGAGCCCAGGTCATCCAGTGGAACCAGCAGGGCGTGAAGGACGAAATCATCATCGACCGCATCCAGCGCAGCGGCGCCAAATTGAGGAGCAACGACGAGTCCGCCCTCCGCGACGCGGGCATCAGCGAGGACGTCGTTCGTGCCATGAAGGACAACGCCAAGTGAATTGCGCTGTCGTTCCGACACGAGGAACGTCGCGCCGCGCCACCGCGATCAGCGATCGCGGACACAAGCCCGCAGGCCCGTAGGGTCCGCTTCAGCGGACGCGGTTCGCATCAGCGGACGCGAGAACCCTGCAAGCCCAACAGTTCCACCGGTGAGCCCAGCAGCGCCTGCGCCCCCGACTCAACCAGTTCCTCCCTGGTTCGGTATCCCCACAGCGCGCCCATGGCGAACATCCCGGCGGCGATGGCCGTTTGCATGTCCGTCGCCGTATCGCCGACGTATGCGAGCCGCGAAGGATCGAGCTTCATCGCCTTCGCGATGTGCAGCGCGGCTGCGGGATCGGGCTTGTTGGGAAACTCTCCGCCCGCGCCCAGCACCAAGTCGAATCGCCAACCCCCCAGAAACTCCTCGACACACTGCACCGTGAACACATGCGGCTTGTTCGACAGCACGGCCAGCCGCACGCCGCTCCCGGCCAGCCCATCCAGCAGTTCGGCGACACCCGGATACGCCCGCGTCTTCACCGCCCAGTTGGCCGCGTAATCCGCCCCATATTCCTCGACACACTCTGCGATGATCTGCGGCGTGCGGGCGGCCTCGGGCAACGCGCGCTTCATCAGCTTGATGACGCCGTCGCCGATGTGGTAGCGGTAGGCATCATAGGAATGGGTCGGATATCCGTGGGCCACCATAATCCGGTTGGCCGCATCCGCAATGTCCGGCAATGAGTCGATCAGAGTTCCGTCGAGGTCGAAGATGACGGCCGGGTAACGCATGACCGGAACGATAGCACAGACCAACGGCCGAGTCAGCAGTCCGTGGTCCGTGGTCCGTAGCATGGATCTGCCGCCCCGCTACTGACTACGGACCACCGACTACTGACTACACACCACGGACTGCCGGTTCCGTGGTATACCCCTATACT
>JBEKVL010001188.1:0-2747 GCA_049514055.1 Tepidisphaeraceae bacterium
GGTTCGCGCTGGAGATGGAGATGGGGGTGCCGCTGACGGGCCAGTACACGCGCGACCTGTTCCAGATCAGCGCGATGCTGGACCGGTTCTCGACGCTGGGCAAGCCGATTTTCATCACGGCCTGCGGCGCGCCTGGCCGGGCCAACGCCGACCCCAGCGACTGTTCCGAAGGCAGGCTCAACCCCGCGGCCGCCGGCATGTGGCACAAGCCGTGGGATCCGAATCTCCAGGCCGAGTGGATGGACGCGGTCTATCACCTGGCCCTCTCCAAGCCGTTCGTGGAGTCGGTGGCGTGGGGCAATCTGGCCGACATCAACCAGACGCTTCCCGGCGGCGGCCTGCTGGACGACATGTTCCAGCCCAAACCCGTGTTCGACAAGTTGCAGACCTTACGACACAAAGTGCAGACCTGGCAGGGGCGCCGACAGTCATGATCTGGAACCAGCGACAGCGGGCGGGGCTTGCGTTGATCGGATTTCTCATTGCCGCGATCCTCGCATTTCGCATCTGGAAGAACCGCGCTGACATCCCCGACCCCATGCCGCCGTCGGGAGACCGGGCCGGTGAACTCGTCGATCGTATCGATCCGAATGTCGCCGATGCCGGCGTCCTCTCGGCGATCCCCGGCCTGAGCCGCACGGTCGCGGTGCGGATCGTCGACTATCGCGAGGCGTGGGCCAAGGCGGGGCGACGCGAACCGGCGTTCACCTGCCTCGAAGACCTCAAGAATGTGAAGGGAATCGGCGACGCGACGACGCGTATGCTGGAAGGCTACCTGGTGCTTCCATCAGACAAGACTGCTGCAACCCGGCCGTGGCAGTGATTCTCCGGTGCGGGCGAGGTAGTCGAGAGTGGTTCCGGGTACAATGCACTCGTCGGCAAGGTGTGCCTATGACAACGCGCCTGTTGTGCCTGACGGTCGGTATCGTGTTGCTGGCCATTCCGTTGCCGGAAGCGCAGGCGGCGGAAAGTGCGGCAACCCCGCAGGCCGCCGCCAGACCAGACATCTTGCTGCTCATGCCCGACCAGATGCGCGGAGATTGCCTCTCCATCCTCGGCCACCCGGCCGTACGCACGCCCACTCTCGACAAACTCGCCGCGAAAGGCACGCTCTTTCGCCGGGCCTATTCCACCTGCCCATCCTGCATCCCCGCCCGTTACGCCCTGCTCACCGGCCTCTTCCCGCAAACCAGCGGCCTCGTCGGTTACCAGCAGAAGCGCCTCACCTCGCCGACCATGCCGCAACTCCTCCACGCCGCGGGCTACACCAGCGTGCTCGTCGGCCGGAACATGCACCAGGCGGCCGAGGCGAAGGCCCTCGGCTACGACCGCGATATCCTCGGCTCGACCTACGTCGCCGGCGACGCCTACGACACCGAACTGCTCAAGGCAGCCCCGGACACAGGCGGCATCACCAAGCTCATCGACAAACTCGGCATCACCACCAACGGCTGGCAGGCCCACGCCTGGCCCCTGGCCGATGACCTGCACCCCACCGCCTGGATCGCAACTAAATCCCGCCAGATCATCGCCGAAACCCCCGCCGCGCAACTGCTCTTTCTGACCGCGTCGTTCTACTCCCCGCATTCGCCCCTGTTCCCGCCCAGGAAATTCTTCGACGACTGCCTGAAGCGCAACCTGCCCGCCGCCGCGCACGGTGACTGGGCCGACTGGAAATCGCTCAAACCCCCGCGAGGCCCGCGCGACATCAGCCACCGCGTCCTGCTCGAAGGCGACGCGCTCCGCGCCGCCCAGGCCGGCTATTTCGGCCTCATCGAGCACCTCGACGAGCAGATCGCCCCGCTCGTCGCCGCCTTTCAGGCCCGCAGCGCCGCCGCCGGCCGCCCCTGGCTCATCATCTTCACCAGCGACCACGGCGAACTCCTCGGCGACCACGGCTACTTCCGCAAGTGCGAACCCTTCGAAGGCTCGGCCAACATCCCCTTCATCATCACCGCCTCGCCAGGTCTAAACTTCCGTCCCAGCCAGCGTTTTTCGCAACCAGTCTGCCTCGAAGACATCCTGCCTACAATGCTGGACCTCGCCGGCGCCAAGCCCCCGCCCATGGACGGCATCAGACCGACGGCCACCTGAAATACATCTGGCGGCCCAAAGATGGCCGCGAACTCCTGTTCGACTTGGACAACGACCCCCACGAGGAGCACGACCTCTCCGCCGATCCCGCCCACCGCCAACAACTCGAAACATGGCGAGCCTGCCTCGTAAAACGCCTCGCCACCCGCCCCGAAGGCTTCTCCGACGGCCACCGCCTCATCCCCGGCCGGCCATATCCCGCGGTGCAGAAGAGGCCCGACCGCCCGTAACCGCGATCGTTGATCGCGTTCCCCGCCGCGCTGCCTCATCGCGGCTACAGACGTATCTTGCCGGGTGCGTCCATCCCTTCGAACAACATCTGTGGCCGCCAGAATCTCGTGGCATGGGCGTCTCGTGCGTCTCGCCCATGCGGTCGGTACTCCGACATTCCCCGGAACGATGGCCGCGACCGTGCCGACGGAATCTGCACTCACGTCCGCAAGGCGAGCAGCACCGATGAGGCTTGACGACGCCGATCTCATAATCTACACCTCCAGCGTCGCTCAGCAAGACGAGCCTGTCCCGTTTGTGTGTCCTTGCTTTGTCGAAGTGAGAATTCTGGCTACCTTGCGCTTCGTGGTTGAGTATCGTCCCCGATTAAGTAAGATGTTTGCTAATACTCATGTCGTTGGAGAAGCATGATGGCTTTGACT
>JBEKVL010001189.1:0-2075 GCA_049514055.1 Tepidisphaeraceae bacterium
CTCGAGGTAGGTCGCGGTTTCGGCCGGCAGACTGCTGCTCAAGGTGTGTTGGATGGCCGTCAGGGCATCCTGGGGCTTTCCGGCCTTGACTAGGGCCCTCGCCAACCAGCAGGCCGCCTCGGCCGATTCGCGCGTGTTGGACTTGGCCAAGGCATCGAGCACCTGCTGGGCATCGCTGAGCTTGCCGGCTGCGAAGTAGCCCTTGCCGGCCGCCAACTGTGCCGCCGACTTGTAGGCGCTGTTGGGGAACTTCTTGGGCAGTTCGGCCAAGAGCGCAGCGGCCTCGGCGGACTTGCCGGCCTGGAGCCGGCACTCGCCCTGGCGGAGCATGGCGAGGTCGGCGTGAGGAAACGCGGCGATCGCCGCTTCGGCGGCAAAGTGCGGCTCGGCCTCCGCGGACTTCTTCTGCTTCAGCAGCGACAGGGCCAGCCGCAGCCGCACTTCCGCGGCGAACTCGTGGCCCGCCAGGGCCGGCGTGTCGAGGAATTTCTGGAACGTGACGACGGCGTCGGCGTCGCGGCCCTGCTCCTGCTGGCTGGTGCCCAAGGCGTAGAAGGCGTCGGCCGCGATGGAACTCGTGGCAAAGTCGTTGACGACCTTCTGATAGGCCTCGATGGCCTGGCGTGCATCGCCCGCGGCGGACAACGATTCGCCGCGATAGTAGAGCGCGGCCGCCGCGTACTTGCCCTGGGGATACTTGGCGGCCAGTTCGCCCAGAGCCGTTGCCGCCGCCTGATAATCCTCGCGGCGCTTGGAGTCCATGGCGGCCTGGTAGCGGGCCATGGCCAGATTGTAATGCGCGCCTTCGGCGTTGGCGAATGCCGGATACTTGGCCAATAGTGTCTGAAAGGTGTTGACGGCATCCGCATATTTTTTGGCATGGAGCTGGCAGATGCCGAGATAATAGTTGGCGCGGTCCAGGCGGGCATCAGCCGGATACTGGATGATGAACGCGGTCCACTTCTCCGCGGCCCGGTCGTAGAGGCCCACATTTTGCAGCGACGCGGCGGTGTTGAAATCGCGGATCGCGGCCTGGGCAGCCAGATCGTCGGCGAGAGCCGCTCCGCTGCCGCTAGTCAGGAGGCTCGTAAAGCAAAGCATCCACATCGCCCGATGACGGACTGTACCCCGGGAGGGTTGCATGGCGTTCCTCGCTTCTAAAGCCAGATTGTGCCCCTGCCTTGGGTCAGGAGAACTCTGTTTTTGGTCAGGGGGGCCTGTTGCGGGTGGGGAAAATAGGGGTGAGATGCCGGCCTGGCATCATGGCACATTATACATACGGCCGAGGGCACCAGCAAGCAGCGAGAAAATCCGAAACCGGGAAAGCATGAACTCGGCCGCGCCTTTGGACGGAGTATGCTATGATTCTTCTGGGGACATAACTCTTCTTCACTAAACCCCAGCTATTAGGGGGTCCGTATGAGCCACCGGTTTCAGTGCCCCTTCTGCTCTCAACGCTTCGTTCAGGACGAGAATCCCGATGGCCCGAATTTTTGTCCGACCTGTCGGCGGCTGTTCCTTGTGCAAAGGCAGAGGGTACCTGACTGGGTCTTGGGTGTAGTCACCTTCCTATTGGCCCACTGGCTATTCTTGCGGCAGGTCACGATGTGAGTTTGGCCGGAGATCCTTGCCTCATGGCGGCGCGGTTGTGATAATTAGCAACCATGTCCTCGAACGTCGACGGATAACAAATGCCATGCTTATTGGGATTGCCGCGGACCACGCCGGATTCTTGCTCAAACAACCGTTGCTCGAAGCCTTGGAAAAGGCCGGGCACGAAGTGACCGATTTCGGCGCCCGAGAGTACAACGCAGCCGACGATTATCCCGACTTCGTCATTCCGCTGGCGCGGGCGGTGGCGACCGGGACCCTAGAGCGCGGTATCGCCGTGTGCGGCAGTGGCGTGGGGGCAACCGTGGCGGCCAACAAGGTCCATGGGGCCCGAGCGGCCTTGATCATGGACAACTTTTCGGCCCACCAGGGTGTTGAGGACGACGACATGAACATCCTTTGCCTGGGTGCCCGGGTCGTGGGATTCGCCTTGGCCTGGGAGTTGGCGCAAACTTTTCTCGCTG
>JBEKVL010001190.1:0-2070 GCA_049514055.1 Tepidisphaeraceae bacterium
CGATCAACGCGACCGCGAACCCGCCATACAATCCGGCGAACCATTCGACGGACAGCCTAGAATGGGCCATTTTCAACCTGGACGACAAGACGCAGAGTGGCAACTTCGTCTGGCCGGGCATTACTTCGGAGAACACCAAACTGATCGTCCTGGAGGACATGACCGGCCAGTCGAACAACGACAAGGACTACGACGACATGTACATCGTCGTGGGCGCGACGGCCGGCGACCTCGATACGGACGCTGACAACGACGTGGTCGACGGCACGCCCGACGCCAATCCGAACACCGCGGAAGACCCGCTGGAGGACGTGTCGCCGGGCAAGTACATCGCCGTGCAAAAAACCGTGCCCGCCACGGGCAACGCCGATCCGAGCACTCGTTTCGTGCCCATGAACGTCACCATCTCCGACGCCGAGCCCGGCGTCACCAAGGTAAGATTCGTCTACGACGACTCCTCGCTTCAGCTCTGGACGGCCGGCCAGCCCGGCGTGGGTAGTCTCGTCGCGAACGGAACGGCCTACACGTGGGGCACGGGTCCGTTCAATACCACGGATGCGACCCATACTACGACGCTCTATGTCGAGGCCCTGGCTACAGGCACCTCTCATGTTCAGTTGCAAGTCGATCCCTTGGACAACGGCACTTTGAAACAAGTCGACGAGGTCGAGTTCACGACGCTCAACGAGCACGTCGGCTGCCTGACGTGCGAGCGGGGCATCGTCAGCAACGGCGCCGGGGGCTTTGAAATGGACGACTCGCCGGTGCCGGACGGCGGCGACGTCTCCGCCGACGGCCCCAGCGGCAAGGGCGTGAAGGTCGGGGCGCCGGTCGGGCACCTGCTCCTCTGCGGCAACGCCGTGGCCGTAAAGGTGAACGATCAAGTGGCCATCTGGGACTACCGCACGACCGATGGGACGTGGCAGCCCCGCGAGCCGGACAAGCTGGGCACAATGGAGAAAGTCGGCGATACCTTCGTCGAGACGGACCTTGCGGGGACCACGTGGACCTACATGCTGGCCGACGACAGCCCGCTCAACGGCGTCCTGACGACGGTCAAGCCGGCCACCGGCGGCGAGGTCGATTACTTCTACGACGCCAACGGCCGAATCACGAAGGTGAAGACCACGACCGCCGATAACCATAAGACGGTTGCCACTTTTACCTACGACGCCAACGGCAACGCGCACGAGTCGGTCCAGAACGTCGTTGGCTCCGACCCAGGGGCGGTCTCCAGCGGCGACTTCACCTACTATGCGGCCGCCGGCTCCCACGGCAGCCCCGGGGACCTCGAGTTCGTCCAGAGCTACGACGCCTCGGGCAATCCGGTGGACACGACCTACTACCGCTACTACGAGGGAACGTATTCCGCCAGCACGGCCACCGGCTACCAGGCCGGCGCAAACCCCGGCCAGCCCGACGACTTCAAGTTCGTGCTCCAGAGCGCCGCCGTCCAGCGGGCGATGAAGGCCTACAGCCTCACCGACCCCAGCCAGTTGGACTCGCTCACCGACGCCCAGCTCGTTCCCTACGCCGACGACTATTTCAAGTACGATTCCGCGGAGCGTGTGATCGAGCGGGACTCGGCCGCCAGCGGATGCAGTTGCGCGGGCGGCGTCGGGGCGACGACCTACGCGTATTCCTTCAGCAACCTGCCCGACGAGCCCAACAACTGGTACGACCAGAAGACCGAGACCCGGGCCGACGGCAGCACGGTCACCACGTTGTACGACTCGGCCAGCCAGGTAATCCTCCAGGACACGTGGAACGGCAAGAGCGGCGCCGCCTCGCAGCACTCGATCACCTACAACGAGTACGATGCCAGCGGCAACCTGATCTACGCCTACCAGCCCTCGGCCGTGACCGGCTGGAGCATCGACGGCTCGACCGGCCAATTGGACGTGAGCCTGAATGCGACGGCCGGCCTCGTCCAGGTAAGCGCGTACTACGACTTGACCGCGGCCACGACGACCGCGGCCGGAGGCGTGGCCGGCTGGCTCCAGGCCAGCGGCGTCCAAGAAGGGTCCGAAGGCACGCCCGTCTGGCAAAGTTCGCTGGATTACATCGCCG
>JBEKVL010001191.1:0-2069 GCA_049514055.1 Tepidisphaeraceae bacterium
CCGGCCGCGGTAAACCCGCCGCCGGCCGAGAGCAAGGCCCGCGCTTCGAGCGGTTCGAAAACCAACCGCCGCGCGGCCTGCTCGATCCACGGAGTATTGCTTCGCTGGCCGCACTGTCGCCGGAAGGCAGACTCGTTCAACTGGCGCATGAAACTCTCTTGCGTCGAGAAGCAGGTCCTTTCTGCCGGAAAGGACTGATGTGCGTTGATTTGGTCAAAGACCCCAAGTTTTCCAGCGGCCGGCGCACAATAGTCCTTCCCGGCAGGAAGGACCTGCTCGCCGCCATCTTGGCGTTCTACCGGGTGGTTATCTATTTTAGCCGGTTTGCATTTTCTTGTCCACAAAGGTCAGTGCGTGCGAAGAAAGTTCTTGACGATGTCCAGTCACAAACCGCCGCTCAGCGGCCATACCGCACAAACAGCGCCTCCGGAGAATGCGCCATGATCACCTCCCCCGGGCGCTTTCAAGCGACTTCGTAATGGGATAGAATGATCGCAAGAGCGTCAAGGTCGCTGGCCGCCCAAATCGGAAACGATAGAGCCCGCAACCATCCAATGGTGGGACTCGTTTTACTCGGCCCACCCTACGCAACGCGTGCTCGCGAATTTATTCTGGTCACCGCGCTATCAGCGCCAACAACCGGTCGACCGCCGCCGCATCGTTCGGCTGGCCCGGCTTGCTCTTCTGATTCTGGGCATTAAGAAAACTCCATGTCCACGCTGCCGTGGGTATCGCCGAATCGTCCAATACGCGGCCGAGAACGATATCCGTGACCCTAGCCGCAGGCGGCACGCTCCGCGACTGCCAATTGCCGCCACCGGCCGGGCTTTGCTTTACGACAGGACCAGGCACGGCAGGTGTCGCCGTCGCAACGCCCGATGCTGCGGTAAACGCGGCGGTCGCAACTGCCGAACCGGCAATCGGACTTCCTACCGCGGAAGCGAAAGCCATGCTCGGCGACGAACCGGCCGTATCCGACGAAACGATGGGCCCCGCGCTGGGCAGGACCGGCTCCGGAAAACTGCTGATGTTGTTTACCAGGGGCCGCGAACGCACGCCGGTCACGTCGGCGCCGCTTATCTTGTTGTCGCCGTTGACGTCGTACTGCCATTCGGCCGCGGTGTCGGTCCCCAGCGTGATCGTACGCAGCTTGGTGACATCGCTCCCGGAAACCTTGCCGTCGCGGTTGACGTCGCCGGCCAACACGTTGAAACGGAAAATGAAACTGCCGCCGGGGGCGCCGTCCCCGGAGCCCGCGGCAAAGGTGCTGGCGCCGGTGGTCCACTCGCCATCGAGCGCCGCGCCGGCCGCATCGGTGATTCCCGTCGAGAGCAGGTCCAGGTAGTACTTGTTGGAACTGAGCGAGCCGCTGAGAGTGAACTTGGCGACCGTCGTGCTGGTGTTCGTCTCGCCGCTGACGGTGATTCCCGACGACGTGCCGCCGTTGTTGCCCGAGTCGCCCAGGGAAAGACTCGTCAACGACACGCCGCTGACCGGCTCGCTGAAGACGATGGAGATCGTGTTGAGGTTCGTCCAGCCGGGGATGTTCGCGTTGCTTAATTGCCCTGAGCCGCCGGCCAGTGCATAGCCCAACGTGGCGTCGCCCACGCCCGCTGCCGCCAGGGTGCTGTAATAGGCTGTCGTCCAGGCGCTGCCCGAGACGTACACGCCCACGACCTGCGGCGGCGTCACGGTCACATTTACGTTGCTGGTGACGCTCATGCCATAAGCATTGGTGATCGTCACGAAGAACTGGTACGTACCGATTTTCGAGAACGTGGCCGTGGTGTTCTTGGCGGCATTCGTGCCGTTGGCCGAGAAGTTGACCGGCGCGGGCGGCGCGCCGGTCGTGCTCCAGGTGTAGGTCAGGCCGCTTTCGCCGCCGTCGTCGGCCCCCAGCACGCTGAGATTGCTTCTGTTTCCCGTAACCGTGCTCGGCGTGGCGGCCGCGGCGACGGCGACGACGGGCGAAAGGGCGGCAGCCCCGGAGCCGGTGACTTGCACGCCGCTGAACGTGGCCGTATTCGCCGGGCCGGAAGAATTATGGCTGGTCACGGCCAGCCCGACCG
>JBEKVL010001192.1:0-2068 GCA_049514055.1 Tepidisphaeraceae bacterium
GGCATCGGTCGCCGGGCCGATCGAGTGGTTGGAATTGCGCCTGCACCTTTCGAGCGCCAAAGGCCACTGGGAGTGGATCGCGGATTCCATCCAGGCGCTGACTGCAAACGCGCCGCCAACAGTGGCGGCAAGCCGGCCGGATCCGCCACTCGCGGATTGGCTGAGAACTCAGTCGGGGCCGGCCACAGCCGGGCCGGCCGCTCCCATCGTGGCCAAGCCTATCGCCATCGCGGATGGACTCGAGCCGTTTGCGACGTCGCCACCGGGCAGTGCGCTCACTCCGGCACAGATACGACACGCTTACGGGATCGACCAGGTGTTCTTTGGCTCCGTCCAGGGCGACGGCACCGGCCAGACCATCGCCATCATTGATGTCTATCACTACCCCAGCGCCTTCTCAGATCTGAACACGTTCTCCTCGCAGTTCGGGCTGCCAACCCTGGCGGCGTATCCGTCATCCTCACCCTGGTTCCGCCAGGTTTCGGAAACTGGCGGCAGCACGAGTGGAATTCAGCTTTCCGGTTCATCCGGATGGTCGATCGAAACCTCGTTGGATATCGAATGGGCACACGCCATCGCCCCGGCCGCCAACATCCTCCTGGTTGAGGCAAATTCTGCCAGCAATTCGGACCTCATCTCGGCCGCGGTCAATTGGGCACGCAACCAACCGGGAGTGGTGGCTGTGTCGATGAGTTTCGGGCTGACAGAATACTCGGGTGAGACATCATACGACAGTTATTTCACGACGCCCTCCGGCCATCCCGGCGTGACCTTTCTGGCCGCCACGGGCGACTCGGGCTCTCCCGGCACATGGCCGGCCTTTTCGCCCAATGTGGTGGCGGTCGGTGGGACCACGCTGAACGTCAGCGGCACGACCTACGTCAGCGAGAGCGGCTGGAGCGGGAGCGGCGGCGGGATCAGCACCCAGGAAAGCCAACCGAGCTGGCAGAATGGCGTGGTAACCCAGAGCACCACAAGACGCACCATCCCGGACATCGCCCTGGACGCCAATCCAAGCACGGGCGTCCCGATCTACGATTCCTATGATTTCCCCGGCTCGCCGTGGGCCCAGTACGGGGGCACCAGCCTGGCTGCCCCGATGTGCGCCGGAATCATCGCCATCGCCGCCCAAGGGAGGGCTGTGGCCTCGCTGCCGCCGCTCGATGGCGCCACGCAGACGCTCCCGGCCATCTACCAGCAACTGACGTCGGCCGACTTGCACGACATTACCTCCGGGAACAACGGCTTTGCCGCGGGCACCGGCTATGACCTGGTCACCGGCCGCGGGACACCGATTGCCTCGGCGCTGGTCAACGACCTGACGGGCGTGGGCTCGATTTCCGGCGCGGTCTACGACGATCGCAATGGCACCGGCGTAAACGATGCCGGCGACATGCCGCTTGCGGGCACGACCGTGTACCTTGATTCGAACAACAACGGCGTGCTCGATACGGGCACGGTGACGTCCGTCACGTCAACCGACGTGCCCAAGAGCATCAATCGGCGCGCCACCGCGACCTCGGCCCTGACCGTGTCGGGCATCAGCGATCCGATAACCGATGTGAACGTCTCGCTGAGCATTTCGTATTCCTCCGTCAGCAGCCTGACGGCCTACCTGATTGGGCCGGACAACACGACCGTGGAATTGTTCAGCGGCCTCTCCGGCGCGAATCTCACCAATACATCCTTCGACGACCAGGCCGCGACGGCGATCACTTCCGGCTCCGCGCCGTACACGGGCACGTTCCGCCCGGCGCCCGGGCTGCTGGACGCGCTGAACGGGAAAACAGGCACGGCCGCCAACGGAACGTGGAGGCTGCAGGTTGGCAACAATAGCAATACGACCGGCGCGATCACCGCCTGGTCGGTGAGCATCACTGCCGGGGCCGAGCAATCGACCACCGTCAGTGCCGGCGGCACCTACAGTTTCAATGGAGTAGCTTACGGCTCTTATGTGGTCCGTCAGGTCGTCCCGGCGAACTACATGCAGGTGAACCCGGCGCCCAACGGCACTCCGCCACAGGGCCGTACGGTTTCGGTGACGGGGAATGTCGCCGCGCAGGACTTT
>JBEKVL010001193.1:0-2068 GCA_049514055.1 Tepidisphaeraceae bacterium
CGACAACTACCAACAAGATGACAGTCCGCTGCCCGCGGCGTCGGCCAAAGCGTTCGAGGAGTATATCGCCGGCGGCGGCGGACTGGTGGCGATCCACGCCGCCGTTCTCACGTGGGGAAAGTGGACGGAGTTCCACCGGATGCTCGGCATGAGTTGGGGGTCGCCCAAGAGCGGCTATGCCCTGGTCTACGACGACGCGGGGCAACTCAAGCGGATTCCGCCCGGCGAAGGCGCCGGCTCGGCCCACGGTGCGAACCACGAGTACCTGGTGGTCAGCCGAGCGCCCGACCACCCGATCCTCAACGACCTGCCGACGAAGTGGCTGCACAATTACGATGAATTGTACCACGGCATGCGCGGTCCGGCGGAAAACGTGCATGTCCTGGCCACGGCGTTCTCCGATCCTGCGACCCGGGGCACCGGCTTGCACGAGCCGATGCTCTATACGATCGATTACGGCAAGGGCCGCGTCGTCGTGAACGTGATGGGCGACAATGCGGGCAAAATGCAGTGCGTCGGCTTCCGCACGCTTGTGGCGCGGAGTTGCGAATGGGCCGCCACCGGCAAGGTCACGCTGCCCGCGCCCGACAACTTCCCCACCGAAAAGACCGTTTCGCAACAAACCGTGGCCTCGCTGCCGTCGGGCAAGATCGTCAGGCTCGTAGGCAAGGACGTTCAAGACGCGGCGAAAACGCCCGGCGGCTTGGGCGTCACGGCGGTGATCGAGAAGCCGGAGGGTCTGCAAGTGGCCGAAGTGTTGGTCGGATCGCCTGCGCAGAAGTCCGGACTAATCGCGGCGTTTCGCCGCAGCGCAGGGCAACGCGAAAGCCAGTTCCACGGGCCGGTCACCTATGCGATGTTGCACGTCGACGCCGACGGCGCCGACGTGATTGCGGCCGTCGACGGCCAGTCGGTGCGCACGGCCGAAGAGTTGGCGCGCCATCTCGCGCAACCCTCCAAGAACGGCCTGCGGCTGCTGACCGTTCAGCGCGGCGGCAAGGAAACCCAAGTGAAGATGATGACCCCCAAACAGGAGAAATGAGCATGTCGAACCAAATCACGCGTCGCAACGTTCTTCAATCCGCCGGTGCGGCCGGCATCGGTTTTTGGCTCGCCGGCGGCGCCAGCGCCGCGCCGAGCCGCTCTCCCAACGAGCGGCTCAACTTAGCCGTCATCGGCCTGGGCAGCCGCGGTGGGACCCATATCGGCATTTGCGGTAAAGGCAAGGCGTCCGACCGGCAGCTCATCGCTATCTGTGATTGCGACCGCCGCAAGGTGGCCGCCAAGGCCGAGCAGATGCCGGGCGTGAAGACCTATACGGACTTCCGCCGCATGTTCGACGAGTTGGGAAAGGACCTGGACGCGATCACCGTGGCCACCGCGCCCGACAACAACCACGCCAACCCGGCCCTCTGGGCGATGACGCGCGGCAAGCACGTTTACCTCGAAAAGCCCATGGCGATGACGGTCGGGGAGTGCCGCTGGCTGGCGAAAGTCGCCCGCGAGAACAAGGTCATCACGCAACTGGGCAACCAGCACCACAGCGAGTACGGCTATCGCCGGGCGGCGCAGTTGATCAAGGCGGGCATCCTCGGCAAGGTGACCGAGGTCCACACCAACATCGAGTCCAAGACCAGTGGGCGCGTTTGGATGGATGCCGAAGAACTGGCAAAACTGCCCGGCCGGCAATCGCGGCTGCCGCAAGGGACCGAGCCGGTGCCCGACTGGCTCGATTGGGACGCCTGGCTGGGACCGGCGAAGTTCCGCCCCTATCATCCGGGCTGGATGTTCGGCGGGTGGCGCGAATTCTCGATCGCCTCGATCGGCAACTTTCACAACCACTGGGTCGACGCGCCTTACATGGCGCTGGACTTGAAGTACCCGGTCACGGTCGAGGCCATCGGCCGGAAGACCGACCCGCTCCTGGATGTGGCCATCAGCGTCCGCTACACGTTTGCCGCGCGGGGCGACCAACCGCCGGTCGCGGTGTACTGGCACGGCGCCGGCACCGGGCCGACGGCCGAGATGCTCGAAGTGATCACTCGGACTTCCGCCGGCAAGCAGCCCT
>JBEKVL010001194.1:0-2066 GCA_049514055.1 Tepidisphaeraceae bacterium
GCGGCCTGGCTGCCGCCAGCTACCTTTTCGGCGAGATCCAAAAGCATTACGCCGCAATCAAGGCGGCGATGGAAGCCAAGATCGACGTGACCAATTGGAGCGACCTGAATGCCGCCATCCAGCACACCGCTGCCACGCTCACCCAGGCGGTCGAGTCCGCCGACATTTTCTATGATCGCATACATAGGTTGGAATCGGCTCAGCAGTCCCTGGTCGAAAAAACCAACGAAGCCGCTGCCACCCTCAAGCGCCAGGCGGAAGGCGCCGATAAGGCGCGCGACGCCGCCGAGAAGACGGAGCTCGCCAAAATCAGCGCCCAAGAAAAGGTCGGCATCATCTCCCCGGAGAAAGCCGCCTCCGAAAAAGCTGCCATCGAGCAAAAGTATGATAAGCAGCGAGTGGACGCCGCTGCTCAACTCGATCACCAGCTCATTCGCCAGAGGGTTGACGAGCGCGCCGCCATCGAGTCTCGCGGCGGCGCCCGCATTGATGAGCGCACGGCGGCCGCCGAGCAAGCCGGCACGGCCGCCAGCGCCCTCGGCAACGCCAAGGCCCGCGACGAGGAGCTAGGCAAGCAACAGGCGGCGCTGGAGAAGTACATGACCGAGCACGGCAAAGTCCTGACCCTCGCCCAGGTCCAGGATGAGCGACGCAAAGCCCAGATGGTGGAGGCCGAGCGCCGACAGGTCCAGACCGAGACGCTTCCCGCCGCCGAACGCGAAGACAAAGCCGCCCGCGCCCGCTTGGAGGCCGCCGACAAGGCCATCGAAGACGCCGCCAAACGCAAGACCGAGCTTGACCGCCAGATCCCCCAGATGCAGGCCCAGGCCGACGCCGACCGCCGCAGCCGTGGAGCCGCCTACGGCGCCGCCACGGCCGGCCGCACGCTGGAACAGCAAGCCGCCGCCGCGTCGAGTCCCACCGGCAAACTCATCGCCAGCGTTGCCAACAGCGAGCACACCCTCCAGAGCGGCGGCAGTATCGGCGCCAAAGAGCAGGCCCAGATCAACATCCTCAATCAAATGCTGCAGCAGAAAGGGCGCGGCGACCCAAAGACTTTGGAAATCCTAGGAAAACTCGTCGGCCACGACGAGCAGCTATTCGCGCAGATCGCCGCCTTGGCCAAGCGCCTCGACGGCGTCAAACTCCAAGCCCGCAACAGCTTCAACCAATGAACGCCTCCCGCATTGCCAACGATCTCGGCACACCCAAGCACGGTATCGCTATTGAGGTTCTCAATCGCCTCCTGATCGATCTGAAACTCCAACTCTTAGGCCGCACACCATACGAGCCCATCACCCAGGAGCGCCTGGCCGATGCTACAGTGATCGTCGGCCAACTCAGCCAATGCCGCGAGCCGACACGCTACCGATGATCCCATAGACAATCCCGGATCCCAGTTATGTGTAGCACCAGCCAATGCCGCGAGCCGACACGCTACCGATGATCCCCTGGAATCTGAGATTCCAAATCTAAGATCCTCCCATGCCCGCCCCCCCCTTTTTCACCCTTCTCTACGCCGGCATCGAGCAGACCCTCGCCGCCTGGGGCATCTCCGACGACATCGAGCGAGAGATCAGCAACAAGGGCCGCGACACCGTGACCCTCCGGACCGTCGAAAGCTTCGACGCGCCCGGCGCGCCCAAGTTCGCCTACCTCACCCCCGCGACCATCTACCAGGGCCGAGTGCTCAACGCCGGCGCCTGGACTGGGGGCGGCGTCTGGATGCGCGGCTACTGGGATGACGGCCGCCAGCTCATCGATGGCGGCCAGCAAAGCATCCAATACCAGCTACACAGCCCCTGGTGGCTGCTTGAGATGGAAACCTTCCAGCAATACCGCAACGAGTTCGGCGGCTGGCTTGACCCCTCCAACCCTAGCGCCGGCAGCAAGCTCATCCCCGTAATCCTCCCCGAGGTATTCCTCGGCGAAACCCTCCAGGAGGTGTGGCAAACCACCGGTGCCACCATCATCGAGGTCGTCGACTGGCTGAACGAAACCTGGAACCCAACCAAGCAAGGCAGCCCCCCCGGCCCGGGCCGCAATGATGGCCTCGACGTCCTCTG
>JBEKVL010001195.1:0-2064 GCA_049514055.1 Tepidisphaeraceae bacterium
ATGGCGTTGGTTCCGACGCTGGTGTCGAGCCGATCAGTGAAGGCCAGCTTCGACGGCACGCCCAGAAGACTGCTGCTGAAAAGATTCCAGGCCCAGGTGTTTTGCAGCAGTGTAAATTCCTGGTCCGGTGTGAGCGCCATCGTAAATTCCTGCGCGGCCGGACTGACATCGCCGCGCCGGAACAGATTCGCCGCGAGCAGCAGGTTCGCCAATTTGTTTGGATGCTGCGCGATTTCAAAATAGCCGCGCACATAGCCCATCGGCAGCATGTCGTTGCCGGGGCCGTAGGCGAACAGCCAGAGGCCGTCCCAATCCTGCAGGCCGGCGTAGGCGGCGAGCAGCAGCGGACTTTCCGCGCCGTGATAATTCGGCGCGGGATGCTCGTATTCCGTCACGGTGAACGGCTTGCCCTTCACCCGCTGGCGGGCGAGACCAGCGAGCGTGTTGTCATCGCCGACGGTGTTGACCATCGAAATGTTCGGCTGAAACCAGTTCACCGGATCCCACGGGATCCCGGGGAACTGCGGATGCTGCCAGTAGGCGTGGGCGTCCACCGCGTCGAGCCGGCTTTGCACCGTGGCCGGGCTGCACGCGACGATGGTGCCGATGAGGAGACCGGTGTAACCGCAATTGGTGCGGATGTGCCCCACCATCGTGTCATAATAGGCGTTTTCCAGTCCGCGCAAAAACGTGAGCCAGTCGCGCCGCGCCGTTGCCGTGCCGGTGTAACCGTTGCCGGAATAAACGATGTTCGGCACCGAACCGCCCGTGAGCGAATCACCGGCGGGCAGCACGCCAATCTGTCCGCCCGATTGCAAACGGACGTCGGCAAACCAAAACGCCGCCAGCTCGTTGCCCGTGCTGCCGAAATTGACGCGGGCGTTTGTCTCCGTCACCGGCGCGAGGAACGAATTGGAATAAAACTGCCAGTTGGTAGTGAGCGCCAGCCACTGGTAATCGCCGAGGTTCGCGTAGTCGCCGTAGGCGCGCATCACCGATGCGTCAGCATTGGTCGCCGGACTCGACTTGGCCCAGAACGAAAGCGCGTAAACCTGGTTGGATGTCTGCTTGAGATTCGGGTGGTTCAACTGGATATACCAGCCGGTCGTGTCGGCGTTGGTCACGGTCACGCGCGCCGACGGCCGGCCGTTGGTGAAATCAAATGTCCGCGAAAAATCGGCGCGTGCGTTGTAATGCTGCTCGGTGTTCCAGGCCGCCAGCCCGTTGCTGAACGCGCCGTTGACGAGCAGATTGGTGCCGAGAGGCTGGTTGACGATGTTCCACGCTGCTAGCATCGCCGCGTCGTTGGTGTAGCGCGCGGTGAGCCACGAGTTCCAGCGCGCCTGCAAATTCGTCGCGTAACGCGCCGGCAGCCGGTCTAGGCCGCCGTCCAGCCACTTTTGCACGAGGCCATTTTCATTGATAATTTCCACGAACGCCACGGCCGGATCTTTCGCCAGCGGCAAACCGGTGAACAGGTTCGTCGGCGTGAGCAGCCTGGTGGCATAATCTTTGTGCAACGTCAGCGCCGGATCGTAAAAAAAGCCGAGCACATGTGCATCCTTCCAGTCCATGTTCGTCACCTCCGGGCCGAGGCCGTCCGCCGACCCGTAGGTGCGCCCGACGAGCAGGTTGATGTCCGCATAAATGCCGTGCGCCTTGAGCCGCGACACCAGGTAATGCACCCGCTCCAGGTTCGCCGGATTGAAATTCGTGCTCGTCGTGGCCGTGTAGGCCAGCAGCCCGCCGTTGTAGGCCCACGACGCGTCCATGTGATGAAAACGGACGGCGTTCAAGCCGAACTTCGCCAGCCGTGCGGCCATCGCCTCGGTGTTGTTCGTGGGTGCGAACGGCGAATCGCCGGCGAAATTGACGCCGAGAAAACGGATGCGCTGGCCGTTGACAACGAAATGCCCGTTGGTGTCCGCCGCCACGCGGTTGGTGCCAATGGCGGGATTCATCGCGGAAAAATCCGTCACGCCCGGCGTGGCGTCATTCCACGGCAGCACAAACGGAACCGTCTGCGCCCGCAGCCCGCCCGCCGGCGCGAGCAGGACCAGCAAC
>JBEKVL010001196.1:0-2061 GCA_049514055.1 Tepidisphaeraceae bacterium
TGCTGTCTTCCATATGGACCTCTTTGAATGGATAGTGAATGACGGGCAAAGCTGATCGCGCGCTTGTCTGTCATTAGCCGCGGTTTCCGAGTTCGTTGCCATCGGGAGAGCGATGCCGGAGTGCATTGCCAAGGTGACCGCGTTGTCATTATCGTGTAATTGGAATAAAAACATCCGCGTGGCGGCTATGAGACGTACAATCAGTCTGGCTGGACGAGGACCGGATGCGCCGGGATTCCCGCAAATCAAAGGTGGCCGAGTGGCTGCCACGGCGAATTGTGACGCAGGTCCATTTGAAGGAGATCGCTTATGAAGAACGTGCTTTGCATGCTGACCCTGGCGCTGGCCGCAGCGCTGGTGAGCGGCCGTGCTCTTGCGGCCGATGAGAAGACTGTCACTGGCAAGTCGGCCTGTGCCCATTGCAGTGGGACGATTTCAGGTGACTGTACACTCATGCTGACTGCGGCCGATGGCACCAAATGGGTGCTCCTAGGCGACAGCGACAGCTATAAGGCGGCAATGAAAGTCCGCGCCGAGGGCAAGAAGATGACGGCCACGCTGGCGGGCGAGGCCGTCACCAAGAAGGGCGCCGATGGCAAGGAATACAAGGAAGCCAAGGTCTCGGATGTGAAGATCGAGGCTTGAACAGTCTCAGCAAGCGTCGTTGCAAACGGGCGGCCAATCAATGGCCGCCCGTTTTGTTTATCCCGATCCCCGCAGTTGCGGTCTGCCGATGCTCCCGTCGTGGACTGTTGCTACCCTCGGTGTACGTATCCGCTGGGGCGGCGCCATAGGGGCTTAGGCAGTGTGAAATAATAACTGTATCAGTACGGCGCGTGCTCTCACGGCATTGAGGCGTTCCGGGGATTCGGAACTGCGACGGTTATCTTTGCACACTGCCTTAGCGAAGGAAGACCCGGCCTTGCAAAAGTAAAACCCCCGGGTTCATAGTGGCGGATGATGAAACCCGGGGGGCGAGTGAGAAAGAGTGCGGGCGGCGGTCTCGCACGGGGCCGCGACCCCTATTTGAGCACATTCCGGCCGGTACCACCGTCGAGCAGATCGCGTCCGGACCCGCCACGAAGCGTGTCGTTGCCGGCTCCGCCGTAGAGTATGCTGGGGAGTTTGCCGCCGATCAGGGTGTCGTTCCCGGCTCCGCCGTAGAGTATCACCGAGCGATTGAGGCCGGCGGCCGTGATCGTATCGTTGCCGGCAAGGCCGTCTGCAATCACGCGTCCGGTCGGGGTGAAGACGCCCTTGGTGACACCGTTGATGACGACCTTGACGCCTTTTGTCCCGCTCTGGATCAGGCGGATGGTGTCATTGCCGGCGGTCCCGAGCACCACGAGATCGGTCAGCGCTGGATTGAACGGATTTGCCGAAAGTCCGAGTTGTCGCGCCGTGATGGTGACGACGGCGCTGCTCGATCCGCCGCGGCCGTCGTAGACCGTGTACGTCAACGTGTCCGCACCGAAGTAGTCGGTGTTCGGGATGTACACGATGAAGTCCTCGGAGAAATCCAGCGGCGTGCCGTTGTTGTTGACGAAGGCCCGGCCGTGTTTGGGCGCGATGGAAACGGCGATGGCGAGCGGATCTCCGTCAGCATCGCTCGCGTGGGCGTGGACGTCGACGACCGCGGCCGACCCGGGATTGCGAAGCGCGGTGAAATTCGTGGCGACCGGAACGGTGTTGGCGGGGGCAACCGGAGCACTCACCGTGATCAGCACGCGCGCCGTGTTGCTCGTCGTGATCCCGTCCGATGTCCGGTACGTGAAGACATCCACGCCGCTGAAGCCGGCGTTGGGGGTATAGCTGAACGAGCCGTTGGGATTCAACGTCAGCGTCCCGTTCAGAGGCCCGGTAACCAGGGCGGCCGTGAGCACGTCGCCGTCCAGGTCGTTGTCGTTGGCGAGTACGCCCGACGCGGCGCCGTTCAACGTCGTATTCGCCGCCGTGGTGTAGTTGTCGTCGGTCGCCACCGGGGCGTGGTTGACGTGATTGACGGTGATGTTCACCGTGGCGGTATTGCTGTTGCCGAAGCTGTCGTTGGCCTGGTAGGTG
>JBEKVL010001197.1:0-2056 GCA_049514055.1 Tepidisphaeraceae bacterium
GTGGCGCCGCCCTTGCACGTTCTGCCGATTGCCGTGGACGATCCCAGGGAACTGACGACGCCTCCCGCCCCGCCGCGTCATGCCAGCGTGGTGGCCGTCCAACGCGAGGCCTTGCCGGCAGCGGAGGACCGTACGGGAATGGTTGCGAAAGCAGGGCCGGCCGATACCACGCCGCAAGCCATCGGCCCGCGGCGGCAGCCGTCGGGAATGCCGCCGCCACGGACGGTCGAGCCGCCACCGCCGGAAGGGCCGGCTACCGCGTTGGCGACGGTCGCCGCGCGGCTGCCCGCGGCCTCGCCAGCGGAAAGTGCGGAGGCTGAAGCGGATCCGATCTTGCAATCGGAAAGCGCCGGCAACAGGCCGGAAAATTCCCGTGGGCCCGCGTTACAACTGGAGATGTTGGCCCAATTGCCGCAGAAACTGGCGGAGTCGGCCATACCCCGGCCGGAGCGGCCGGCGGAATACCGCGTGGATCGCAAACCGCTTGGGCCCGATGTGGCGGCCGACCAGCCTCCGACAGCGTCGCCGGCTGCCGCCCTGGCGGACCAGCACGCGCAGGTGAACGTCGAGGAGTTGGGTACGCGCATCGAGGGCATTAACCTCAGCCTGCGGAACTTGGAAGGCGAGATCAACGAGAAACGCGAATTCACGACCGATCAATTGGGCTCCCTGCTCAGCCGGCTGGACATCCTCGTGCTGCGGCAGAGGGACCTGACGTTGTTTCGCGATCTGATCGCGCCGAAGGAGCAGGCCAAGGTCGGCCAGATCGATTCGCCGCGTTCCATCGTCGCCGCCATGGGCACCCGCATCGCCGAACAGCGGTCCCGCATCCGCGAAAACGAGGGTCTGTCCGAGGCCATGCGGACCGCCGCGCTCAAGCAGCTTGACGAGCTTTCCGACCGGTTGGCCACGATGACGACCGAGAAGTAGTTTGGAGTACGGGACGGGCACCATGTACCCATGGTCGTGGTCTGTTACCGCTTTTCCTTGCCGCGAAGCGGCCTTCCAGCGGCGCGGTATAATAAAGATCGGCCGAAGAACAACTTCCTCGCTTCCTGTAGAGGGTGGCATGCCTTAAGGCTTCTAGCCTAGGCATGTCATGCAGGCATGTTGTTGCGACCATTGACATGCCTAGGCTAGAAGCCTTAAGGCATGCCACCCAAAACTGGAAGTTATTTCTTGCTCGGTTCCTACCATCCTTCCACCCTGCAATCGTCGCCTACCTCGGCTTGCCGTTGCGCACCTTGGCTTCTTTTTCCCGCGCCCGCAGGAGTTCGCCTTGCAGCTTGGCGTGCTCGACGACGATCTTGTTCTTCTCCCGGCTGTAGTAGAAACTCGTGGCCGCCATGTCGGCCAGGGCCAGGAGCGCCATCCAGAGCAACAACAGCAGCACTCCGCTCCAATAAACCACGAGGAAAAGCCGCGAAGTTTCCCAGGTCATGAGCCACTGGCCGATGGAGATCGCCACGCCCAGCAGGCCCAGCATGGCGCTGGTCTGCATGCGGCGGCGATACTGTCGGCGGCGGAAGTCCCGCTCGCGGGCGTCGATCTCCGCATGCTGCAGCCGCCTCCATGCGCGAGTGTGCCAGGCCATCAACCCGGCCGACGAAACGCAGAGCACCAGTGCAGCGAGAATACTCGATAGGTAATCCATCTCGATGTCACTGCCCCCGCAGCCACTCCTGCAAGACCCAGCCGACCTTGGCCAGGCTGAGCGCCGAGCAATGCTCGGGCGTGTCGCCTTGGGTGTGCCAGTAGGGATAGCTGAAATCGAGGAGATCGCAGGCCGGAATCTTGGCCACGTCGTGCAGCGCGATGTGATCGTCGCGGACCGCTTCCAGCGAAGGCCGCGGCACGAATTCCTGCACGCCCAGCCGCCCCGCCGTCGCCCAAATGTCTTTGACCAGCGGCTGGCTGTCCTCCCATGTCACGCTGTTGGGCTCCTGGGGCAGCCGCAATTCCGTGCCGCCCACCATGTCCAGCAGCACGGCATAACGATAACGGAAGGACGGCGGGTGCTTTGCGTACTCGTCGGCAAAGTGCTCCGAGCCCCAGA
>JBEKVL010001198.1:0-2055 GCA_049514055.1 Tepidisphaeraceae bacterium
GCCAGCCCCCAGTCCCTGGAGGCCCCGGTAGACAATGAGTTGCGTCATGCTGTGCGACCACGCCGCCAGCACCGACGCGGCCGCGAACAGCGTGATCGCGAACACGATCACGCGTTTTCGCCCCAGCGCATCGGCCAGCCGCCCGTAAAGCGGCATGCTCACCGTGCAGGCCAGCAGGTATATGGCCGCCACCCAGGCGTAGTGTTGCAGCCCGTGCAACTCGCCGATGATCGTCGGCATAGCCGTGCTGGTGATCGTCTGCTCCATCGATGCCAGGACCATGACGAGCATCAGGGCCGCCGTGACATATCGCCGGTCCAGTTTCGCCGGCCGGACCCTGGCCGGGTGCGCCCCGGCCACCAAAGACGTTGTAACTTCCACATCACTCGACATCCTCCAAGCGTAGGCCCCGCACCCCCGCTCGTAAAGCCCGGCCCCGGGCGTCGGCGGACGGAGGGGCGTGGCCGGGGATCTTGGTAGTCGGGCGGGCTGTGCTCCTGCACGCCCTACCATCTCTCGCCAGCCGTGGGTACGCTGTCCGCATGGCCCTCCCCGAACTTGAGAACAAAAACAAACGTCTGTTGGACCTGCTCGATCGTCTGCACCTCGACGGCGTGCTGCTGTCGGAGCGCGCCAATTTCCGCTGGATCAGCGGCGGCCGCGACAATGGGCAGACGCTGGCGTGGCCCTGGACTGCGGCGTCGATTCTGTTCACGCGCGCCGAGCGGCTCTGCCTGGCCAGTTCGCTGGCGACTGCCCGCATGGAAGCCGAGGAGATGATGGGCATGGGCTGGAAGACCGTGTCATACCCCTGGGACAACCAGGCCGCCGCACAGAAGATGGCGCGGGAGATCATCGGCAGCAGGCGCATAGCGGCCGATGTTGATATCTTTGGTTTGAACCTCCCCCCACTGCCGAGCGGGTTTGGGGAACTGAAACTGGTGCTGACCGAAGGCGAGATCATCCGCTATCGCGAAGGCGCCAAGCGCACCACCGCGGCCGTTCAGGCGGCCGCCCGTGAACTCCGTCCCGGCCAGACCGAACACGACATTGCCGGAGTCGTCGAACATCACCTGCACCGGCAGGGGGTCACCCCGATCCGTGTCTGGGTGACGGCCGACGACCGGGCCGGCCGCTTTGGTTGCGTGCCGCCGACCGAACTTAAGGCAATGCAGTGCGTCGTGATCGCGGCCAGCGCCGACTATCGCGGCCTGGTCTGCACGATGACCCGCATGGTGCATTTCGGCCCGCCATCGGCCGACTTCCGCAAACGCTACCAGGCCGTCAGCAATCTCGATGCGGCGCTGATCCTGTCCACTCGCACCGGCCGTTCGCTGGCCGAGTTTGGCGGGATCATCCAGCAGGTCTGCACTCAGGAAGGCTACCCGAATTTCGCGAATGCATTCCATCCTGGCGGGATCAGCGGTTACGGCGTCTGCGCCCTCAGCGCCGGACCCGAGGCGGCATGGGTGCTGCGCGAGAACCAGTCGATCGCCTGGACGCCGGCGCTCCCCGGCGCGCGAACCGGCGACACCATCCTGCTCTCGGCCAAAGGCCCGGAACCGCTGACGCAGATACAGGGCGACTGGCCGAAGCTCGTCGGCCACCACGGCGGCCAGACGATGCCCCGGCCGGACGTTCTGGTTATTTGAATCGGACAACAGAAACGGGATCACGCCGTGGCGCGGCAGGCGTCATCTCCCGTAATCTCCCGACAACGACGTCCAGGCCCGCGGCATCCCCCTGAATCCCTCGCCGCTATCGGCATGGGCGGATCGTGCTCCGTTGTTTACAAGTGTAAACACGGCGGTGGTGGCGGCCGATTTCCACAGGGTGGGGCGAGCCGGGGAGCCGTCGAACAAGCAGCAGTTAGAACCACGCCGCCGTGAAGCCACCGTCGACGTTGATCGCGGCGCCGGTCACGAAACTGCCGGCTTTGGGCGACACCAGCAGCAGCAACGCGCCGACCAACTCTTCCGGCTCGCCGTAGCGGCGCATCGGCGTGTGGCGCATGATGTTGTCGACGCGCTCCTGCGTCAGGAGTTTGCGGTTCTG
>JBEKVL010001199.1:0-2054 GCA_049514055.1 Tepidisphaeraceae bacterium
AACCGCCTTACGGACGAACTGCACCAAGTGGAGCAACTTCTTCCCTCCGAATTCCGCGAAACTTACGCGCGGATGGTGCGACAAAAGGGGAGCGAGGCCCTCGCGCCGATTCTCGGCGAATTCTGCGGCGGTTGCAACCACCAGGTGCCCGTGAACCTGATCACCGCGGTGATGCTCAACCAACCGGTTTATTGCCGCTCTTGCGGCCGAATGCTTTACTTGCCGGAGGGGGCCGGATTGAAGGAGTAGCAACTACTCGATTTCCACCACCGGCTCGATTTCGCCGTCGCGGCCGAATCGCGCGACGAGCGTTTGACTGACGAGATTATGGCCTAGGAGCGTGCGGTTGCCTGTGGGGCCGAGCGAATGGTAAAGGAGCCATTGATCCTTGCCGATCGTCACCCGATACCCAACCGCCAAGTCGGCCGGTTGCGTCACGAGGTTCTCGGCAACCGTCAAATGCCGCCAGGTAAAAGGCTTGCCAAGTCGGCCCGGCTGCAGATCGAAGAAGAGCGGCGCCCAAAGCGAACGGCCCGATGTTTGCTGGCGAAGTTCCAACCCCGCCGGGGTCTGCTTGAGCGTGCCCGGACGCGGATCGCTGCGCCACTCCGGCAGCGCCAGGGGCAATACCAGGGCGAGAGGCTTCTTTCCTGCGAGCAGTCCGTCATGGGTTTCCTCCGCCGGCCGAAACGAGATCTGGGCGGCCAAGGGTAGCGTGCTGCGATACTCCAGTTTCGCCGGCCGGTCGCCAACCACCCCATCGGCCAGAATGAGGAAATGGTCCTCCCGAGCCAAGAGCGCGTGCCGTTGAATCCGCAGCCCATCCCCCAGATCCTTCTCCAACTCCAAGTAGTCGGCGCTCTCGTCCGAGATCCAGCAGACATCTTGCCAGCCGGCTGAGGTACGGACGGGCTCGCCGTCACGGCGAATTTCCAGATCCCAATTGCCCGAAAAGAGTATCTCGCAGCCGCAACGGAGCTCGGCCCGTACAAGGCCATCGGGATACACGAGCGAGAACTGCGGATCGCGGCGGGACCACCCGGCGCGGAGGATTGCCGCCGCGGCCCACTGCGAATGAGTGGCGGCTTCCGGCAAGGCCATGTTGGCAACGCGCTGCGCTGCGCCCCTTTTCGGCCGAGGCAACACCAGGGCGGCAATGTCGCGGTCGTCATCGTCGCCGCCCAACCGCAAGGCGGCCTGGAACAGGTCCTCGCACCATGCACCGGCGGAACCCGGAGTTAGTATTTGGGCGCCGTCGGGCCTGGACCAGCGCAAAGCATTGCGGACGAGCCACTCATATTGGTTTCCAGCGGCTTCCGTAAAACACCCGTCTGGGGCTTCACTGCTCACCGCCCGGCAGCGCGTCCAACAGGCCAACAAGGGGCGAAGGATTCCCAGATTCCGGCTGTGGGGCAGTCCCTCGCCGTCCAAGATGTCGATCAAGCCGGCCGAAAGAACCCCACGGGCTTTCGAGCCGAGCTCACGGCACCGGACGATTTCCGGAAACAGACAAGCCAGCGCCAGCGCGGCTTCTCCAGCCAGCCATTGATGCACCAGGGGACTGATCCGGGCTGCGTTCGCAGTCGCCCCGTGGATCGCGTTCAGCAAGAAATCCAAGAGACCCCACCAGGTGGCCGCGGAAAAAAATGCCGCAAGACGCGGCAGCGTATAACACCAAGCCAACGTCTCGCAGGCGAACTTCTCGTCGCATGCCGAATCGGGACGCCAGGTCGCCGTCCACGCGAGCAAGCTAAGTGCCAGCCGGCTCTCTCGCTTCTTCCTAGCGGTCGCGCTGCCATTCGAGTCGAGCTCGGCGATCTGCCGAAGCAGCGAACGCAAGTAGCGGTCGTCGATTCCGTCAGGCAGGGCCCAGAGCAGCCAAGATTGGCGGCTTTCCACCACATCGTCGAGAACCGGCGGCCGGGATTTTTGGGCCAGATAGGTTCCCCAGGCGAGCCAAGCCTCCGAACTCTGCCCGGCTTGAATTGCTTGGCGCACACCTTCGGGGGCCGAAGCATGCCAATCGTCCACCACGATCACGCTGGAAGGCGGGT
>JBEKVL010001200.1:0-2054 GCA_049514055.1 Tepidisphaeraceae bacterium
TGGAGGGTCAGCGCTGGCCGTATGTGGCTCTCGGGCCGTGTTTGCGGAGGTAATGGTGTTCCAGGACGTAGGGTGGGATTCCGGTCTCCGGCGCTCCAAGCAGCACGCTGCGAAAGGCCAGCCGGGCAATGAACTCGAGGACGTCGGCGTGCTCGACGGCCTCTGCGGGATCCCTGCCCCAGGCAAACGGGGCGTGGCCGGCTACCAGCACGCCGGGGACGGCGACGGGATCAAGATTGCCCGCGCGGAAACAGCGGACGATGACCGCGCCGGTTGAGCGCACGTAGGCTTCGGCGACCTCTTCGGCGGTGAGCGGCTCGGTGACGGGTACGGGGCCGTGGAAGTAGTCGGCATGGGTGGTGCCGAAACATGGGATGGACCGGCCGGCCTGGGCCCAGGCGGTGGCGAACTCGGAGTGGGTGTGGACGATGCCGCCGATCTGGGGAAACTCGCGGTAGAGAAGCGTGTGCGTATCGAGATCGCTCGACGGGCGCAGGCGGCCCTCGACGATGTTGCCGTCGAGGTCGGTGACGATAAGGTCGGCGGGGGTCAAGGCGTCGTAGTCAACGCCGCTGGGCTTGATCACCACGAGCGGTTTGGCGCTGCTGCGGTCGATGCCGCTCGCGTTGCCGAAGGTGTGGGGCGCGAGGCCGCGGCGGGCGATCTCCCGATTGGCGCGGAGGACTTTTTCGCGGAGGGATTCGAGCAGCATGGCAGGCACCTTCCTTTCGCGTGCAAGGTTCCCGGGAAGGGACAGTTTAAACCTCCCAGTCACAAATTACCTCCAATTCTTCCGCGATCGCGTATCATGGGTGGGCGCAAGCGCACATCTGATTCGGGATGGGGAAAGCGATGAAACACTGGGGTGCTGCGGCCGCTGGGGTCGTGTTTCTTGGGTTGTGTGTCGCAACGTTGGCCGGTTGCGGGGGTTCGGCAAATGGCGGCGGACCGCAGGCCTCCATTACCAGCTTTACGGCCAGTTCAACGGCGGTCGTGGCCGGGACAAGCGTGAGCCTGACGGCTGTATTTTCCGGCGGGGCGGGAGCGATCTCTCCCGGCGGCCTGGCGGTGACCAGCGGAACACCGGTGAGCGTGAGCCCGGCGGCCACCACGACTTATACGCTCACGGTGACTCCCTCAAGCGGAACCCCCGTAACCCAGACCATCACGGTCACCGTGTACCCCGTACCCACGATTACGAGCTTTGTTGCGAGTCCGGATACAATCCCGGCCGGCGGCAGCTCGGGCCTTACGGCTGTCTTCTCCGGCGGAACGGGCGTGATCACCCCCGGCAATCTAGCTGTCACGAGCGGAACGCCGGTAAGCGTAAGCCCGGCGGCGACCACAACCTATACGCTCACCGTGACCCCGACGCTGGGGACGGTAATTACGCAAACGGCGACCGTGACAGTGGTTCCTATGATCACCAGCTTTGTCGCCAACCCGGCAACCATTGCGACTGGCTCAAGCAGCAGCCTGACGGCGGTGTTCACCGGCGGCACGGGTATGATCACTCCCGGCAACCTGGCCGTGACCAGCGGAACGGCGGTGCCTGTAAGTCCGACGGCGACCACAACCTATACGCTCACCGTGACTCCGCCGGCGGGGACGGCGATCACGCAGACGCTGGTCGTGAACGTCGTAACCGCGGTGACGGTGGATGAGTCGAGCGTGGGCCCGGCGGTCACCGACCAGCTATTGGGCATGAACCTTGCTGCCTGGTACGACGAGCTCTCGAATGCGGGCGCGATCAATACCGCGTTTGAAACGGCCGGAATCAAGGCGATACGCTGGCCGGGCGGTTCCTGGTCCGACCAATATCACTGGGGATACAACAATGGCGGCGCGCTCGTGGCGCCATACCAGTGCAACTGCAGTTCCGCCACCAAATGCACGGCTAACAGCACCGCATGGGCAGGTTATGGCAGCTTTGCACAGTTCGTAAGTGCGATACCACTGGCAGGGCCCTATGACCTGGCCCTGACGGCAGATTATGGCACGAATGCGGCCTGCACTGGCGGTGGCGATCCGAACGAAGCGGCAGCCTGGGTGTC
>JBEKVL010001201.1:0-2052 GCA_049514055.1 Tepidisphaeraceae bacterium
GGAATCAAACCGCCGGCAGGAATTGCCATGGATCAGTGTCCTTTCGGCGGCCGATCAGAGGTTCAGATTGAGGATACCGGTGATTTCCACAACGGCCCCGTCCACGGACGGGGTGGCGTCGATCTCCGTCACATCCGTGGTGCCAATATCGGCATGCGCGCCGATGGCGTCGCGGGCGACGGAACTGCTGGCGGCGGTAAGCGTATAGCTTTTGATCACGCCGCCCGAGCCGACGAACTTGACGGCCACGCTCCAAGTGCCGGAACCGGCCGTGACGAGGCTGGCGACCAATCCGAAGCCGCCACCGCCGGCGTTGTCCGTGCCGTCGCCAGTAATCTGCGCTGCCGGGAAGCCGATCGCGATCTTCTGGTCGCCCGACGCAACGCCCGGGTTGGTGACCGCGTTTGCGGCAGAGACGACCTGATCAATCTCTTGCGGATTGTTTCCGGGCGTTGGAGGCGTCACGACGGTCACGCCTTGATACGTCTGCCCGCCGCCGGAAGCGAAACGATTGGTGATGGTGAAGTTCTGTCCGGCCATGATCAGCCTCTTTTATCGGGTGTTCGATGGTAAATGGTTGCTTCCGAGTGACTTACGTAATGAGTCCTGCCACGGGCCCGATCAAGACCCCGGTGCCCTGCCCGCTGATGGCGAAATGCACGACGTCGGTCGCCGGGTTGTCCGTCTGGTCCGTGGAAATCAAAGCGTTGCCCTGATACTGGATTGCCACGGAGCCCGGGTTGGTGACCGCTCCCGCGGCGCCGATCTGGAAGACGCACGCCGCAGGGATGGGATATTCCAGACCGATCGGCACGTAGATGCCGTTGACCAACTGGACGCCGTCGTAGGAACCAACCCGCGACGCTGTCGCATCGTAGGGCCAGTCGGCCGTGAAATCCCAGGCCGCCAGGACCCGCTTGTACTCGGCCCAGCCGCCGCTGCAAGTCACGGTCACGTCGGCATTCTTGAAGATTTTTCTGATCTTCCAGTTGCGCACCTGGATTATGAGCGGCTGACCGTTGGGCAGAAAAATCTCGATGTTTCCGCCCTGCCCCTCGATCGTACGAATCGTCGGAATTGCCATGGTTCGGCCTCTAGGGTACAAGTGCGGCAAGGTTTGCCAGGGTGGTGAATTCCAGCCACGTGTAGTAGGGCCACACGGCCGTCCAGCCGACCAAGCCCTGTTGGAGCTTGCTGTTGTCGATCGATACGCGGGGAATGCCCGGCTTCACTCGGTAAACGAAAGTCGCTCCGTTGTACTGGAGGTTCTTGATCGCCTGCCCATATCCCAGGAGCGACGAATAGATCGCCCACAAGACGGGCAGAATCGAAGCCCCCAGGGCCCCATGGCCTCGCCTGTCCAATTGCTGCTTGTCCGTGGCGGCGACGATGTTCCACTGGCATCGCAACAGGTCCGTTCCGCTGAGCTGATCGGGGACCGCGAATTCTTCCGCGGGGTCTACTCGTACCTCTGGGCGGTCGGAGTTCGTCTGCTGATCCTTTCGCGGGTCGACCTTGTCGCCCAGCCACTTGATCCGGTTCGGCGGGGCCACGAGGTTCACGAACGCCTGCGAGTTCTCCAGCATGTCCCACAGCCCGCAGAACACGAGCGTAAAGGGGTCGCCGCTCGCACGGGCTTGCAGGTTGGGGGTTGCGGTCATTGCTCGATGCCTCTATGAAAAAGTCCGGCTCGATTTGACCGGCCGGCCTCGTTCGACCTGCATTCGCCAAAAGGAACTCTTGTGTTCCGCGAATCAGCTTGTGGGCACTTCCGCGATGAAGACCGCCGCCGGATTCTTCAAGATCGGCAGGAACGTATCGCCCGCGAAGTGCTGCAAGCTGACCGGGTTCGTCGTGACCTGGGCGTAGCTGAACGGCCCGGCCACCTGCTGGAGGTTGCCCAGCACCGCCCCCATGTCGTTGGCAAGCTGGATCGACCGCGGCACCGGATAGGTGCCCTCGACGACTTCCCACCAGTCCGTGGACGGATCGGGCGTGAAGACGATGGTGTTCGGGCCCGCCCAATCCTGGTAGTTGCCGTTCTGGTCGACG
>JBEKVL010001202.1:0-2051 GCA_049514055.1 Tepidisphaeraceae bacterium
CCAACGCCTACGAGATCGCCGCGTTGGTGGCGGTCCTGGAGCGCAAAGGCATCTTGACGCAGCAAGTGATCCTGGACGAGATCGCCCCCCTGAAGGCGAAGACGCCAACAGCGAGGTAGTTGATCATCATGTACGGCTGTTTCACGCGGTGGAAGCGCCTCAAGAGGCGTACGCGGGCGATGGAAGCACCCAAGATTGAAAAGCAGTCGGGTCGGGACGCCACTGGCTTGGCACTTCATACGGATTCCCGCCAAGGAGGGACATATGAAGATCACCATCGTCTTTCCCGGACGGAGCCTGGAGACCGCGAAGGCGACGGCAGCCGTCATGCCGCTGGCCCCGTGTTTATTGGCGGCCCTGACGCCGGCCGAACACGAGATCGCGTTGGTGGACATGTTCTTCGGCGACCGGGTCGATTACGAATCGGATGCCGATATGGTCGCCCTCACCGTCCGCACCCCGCTGGCGACGATCGCCTACGAAATTGCCGATAAGTTCCTCCAACGCGGCAAGACGGTGATCCTGGGCGGGCCGCACATCTTCGCGTGTCCGGACGAGGCGAAGCGCCATGCCACCGCGGTGGCCATCGGTGAGGGAGAGGACCTCTGGCCGCAAATCCTCCAAGACGCCGAACGGAATGCGCTGAAACAGTTTTACGTGTGCGGGCCGTATGCCGCCCAGAACCTCCCCGGCACGATCCATCACGTCCCCCAACGGCCCGCGCTGAACACCCCCGCGCGGATGCGGCGGGACCTACTGCCGCGCGGGCGCTATATGATGGATTCCATCTTCACGACGCGCGGCTGTCCCAACCATTGCCGATTCTGCCCCGTCACCGACATCTTCGGGGCCAAGATTCGCCATCGGCCCATTGACCAGGTGGTGGCCGAAGTTGCCACCCTCGGCCCGCGCTACTTCAACGTCGATGACAGCGTCTTCGGGCATCCCCAGATGGTGGATCGGCCCGAGGAGAATCAATACTACCTCGATCTCTATGGCGAATTGGCGCGCCTGCGCCCCCAGCGCTGCTGGACGGGCGCGGGCGGGCTGGCGGCGGTGAATTACCGGGATGGCAGGCGGATCCTGGAACGCGCGGCCGCGAGCGGCCTGTGCAGCATCGCGGCGGGCTTGGAGTCCATCTCCGCGCAGGGGCAGAAGCAGTCCGGGGCTTGGCGGAAGCTGCATTACAGCTCGCCGGATAGTTTCGACCTCCAGAAGCTGAAGGAGAATGTCCGCACGATCCAGAGCTTGGGGATCGAGGTGCGCGGCTTCTTTGTCGTCGGGTGGGACGCCGACACGGCCGAGACGTATCGCCGGACGCTCGCATTCTGCGACGACTGCGGCATCACGCCGTTCATCTTTACGCTCACGCCCATGCCCGGCAGTCAGCTCTACGGGGAGTACCTGGAGCAGGGGCGGATCTATGCCGAGCGCGACTGGGACGACTACGGCACCGTGCAGATCGTGTACCGGCATCCCACCATGTCCGACCAGGAGATGTTCGACCGCAATGCCGAAGTCATGACCAAAGGCTACAGCCCGAGGCGAATTCTGAAGCGCACGATCCAAGCTGTCAGGAACCGCCCTTCGCTCGATGCCGCTAAGGATTCCTTCTTCACCCAACTCGGCGTGCGGAAGGCCTACCGCCAGCTCTATGCACAGGGCCGGAAGCCCAGCATGGCGTAAGCGGCTTTGCGCGATCGTGGTCGGCAATCAAGAGCCTGCTCTCTGGCAGGGAGAAGAGAGATTAGAAGGCGTTCGTGAGAACGCGGACACTTCGACACTGATAGAACGGGGCAGCCCCGTGCCCTTCCCGTGAATCGCGCCATCCTCCTCGGCCCCCTCACCCACCCGCCGGCGCCAGGCCCCCGCAGCAGGTGAATGCGGGCGGTATGCTCTATTCCCTACTTCCATTCAGAACGAGTCGCGGTTCGGGCAGGCTCCAGGCTAATCCGGCAGCAACCGCCGGCACGATCCCGAGAACCGCGAATGCCATGCCCAACCCCGAATGATCGGCCACCCGGCCCAGAATCGGGATGGCCACGCCGCCG
>JBEKVL010001203.1:0-2051 GCA_049514055.1 Tepidisphaeraceae bacterium
TCGTCGCCGGCCGCGGGATGCTTGTCGCACCCGGCGGGAACCATCTCGGTGCCGGGGAAGCCGCAGTGGTCCAGGATGCCGTCCAGGCCGCGGGCGATCAGGTCGGGAAGGAAGAGAAACACGCCGCCAAAGCGGGTGCGGAAGGTACGCGGCGAGAGTTGCAATTGCCGCACATCGGCAATCTCGGCCTGGATCGGCCGGGGGGCGTCGGGACGCTCCTCATCGCGGCGTCGGGGCAGGCGGGCGAAGCCCTGCTGTTTGAGGATCAGGGCGATTCCCGCCGGGCTGAGTTTCCGCCCCTCGTGGGCCAGGGCACGGCTGATGTCGTAGATGGAGAAGTTCTGCTTGCGCAGGTCGGCGATCTGGGTATGCAATTCCGCATTCCGTTGGCGGGCCTCGGCCTCGCGGCGGTCGGCCAGGAAAAAGGGTCGGTCGGGTTCCTGGCGGAAGCGGTGGACCAGGATGCGGAAACTGCCGGGGCTGTATGCGATCTGCCTCGATACGCACGCGTGCGGCGGCGGTCCTTTGACGTGTATGCAAGCGACGACTGGCCGTATCTGGCAAGCCGATGCCACCGGCCGCGTGCGGCGGGCTCACATGTCAGATTTCGGGGAGGACTGACTGCTCGACAACCTTTCCCTCTCCTGCGATGATCCACACCATTAACAGGAGCGCCCCATGATCCACACCTCCCGTCGCGATTTCCTCCGCCACACCGCCGCGGCCGCCGCCTTCGCGGCCCTTGCGCCCAACATCTCCGCCGCGGACAAACCGGCCGCTTCCACCGCCTTCGGCCTGGTGACCTACCAATGGGGCCGCGACTGGGATCTGCCCACGCTCATCAAGAACTGCACAGTCACCAAAGTGCTCGGCGTCGAACTCCGCACCACCCATGCCCACGGTGTCGAGCCCAAACTTACCGCCGACCAGCGCCAGGAGGTCAAGAAACGCTTCGACGACAGCCCCGTCAAACTCGTCGGCCTGGGCAGTATCGAGGAATTCCACGACCCCGACCCGAAGAAACTCGAGCAGGCCATCGAGAACACCAAGGCGTTCATCAAACTAAGCCACGACGTCGGCGGCTCCGGCGTGAAAGTCCGGCCCAACGACCTGCCCAAGGGCGTGCCGCCCGAGAAGACCATCGAGCAGATCGGCAAATCGCTCAACATCGTCGGGGCGTTCGGCGCCGACTATGGCCAGCAAATCCGCCTTGAAGTCCACGGCGGCTGCGCCCGCCTGCCGATCATCAAGCAGATCATGGATGTGGCCACCCACCCCAACGTCGCCGTCTGCTGGAACTCCAACGACAGCGACAAAGAGCAACCCGGCATCGAGCACAACTTCAATCTCGTGAAGCCCCGCCTTGGCAAAACGACTCACGTCCGCCAGCTCGACACCCCCGGCTATCCCTTCCTGGACGTACTCAAGCTCTTCGTCCAGGCCGGGTACGACGGCTGGTGGCTTCTTGAAGCCGGCGGCAAAGACCCCGCCGACCGCGTGGCCGCCCTGGCCCGGCAGCGGGAACTGTTCGAGCAGATGCTGGCGAAAGCAATTTTGTAGCACCACCTTCCGACGGCTACTTCGGCAACCCCTTCCGCTGGATGGCCTTGGGCCGATCCGGCGAGGGGATGAACAAATCCTTGTTCGTCAGCCCGCACTCCTTGACCATTTGCAGGCAATAGTCGGGCACCAGGAGGTCGCCCTTGCCGGCGTTGTTGGTGCCGAAGGTGAACTTCACGCCCGCCTCCTTGGCGAGCTTGATGAACGCCGCGCTGGGGATCTTGTAGCGGGCGCTGATTTCCATGGCCACGCCGTTCTTCGCCAGGGCATCGACGACCTTCTGCATGCGCTCTTTGGTCCACAACTGGTCGTACTCGCCGGCGATCGGCTTGGGCAGGAACGTCGCATTGGCGTAAATGTCAATCGGTTCGCTGGCGGCGATCCCCTGGATCTTCCCCACCAGCATGTCCATGAACTGCTGCTTGTCGCCGACCTCGAACTCGCCGTCGACCCAGAGCCGCGTGCGCTTGCCCGTGCGGTCGTCCGTGAAG
>JBEKVL010001204.1:0-2050 GCA_049514055.1 Tepidisphaeraceae bacterium
GAGCCACTCCCGTCCCGCTCAATGCCACTGTCTCAGGCTGCGTGCGTGTGGAGTCGGTACCGCTCAGCGTGCCGGTCTGAGTACCCGTCGCCGCCGGATCAAATTGCACGTTGATTGCGCAACTGGAGTTTGCCGCCAGGCTGGCGGTGCAGTCGTTGGTCTGCTGAAAGGCTCCGCTGACCGAGATGGCAATGGAAGTCAAAGGCACGCCGCCGCTGTTGGTCAGCGTCACCGTCTGCGCGCTCGATAGCTGCCCTTCAATCGTGCCTGAGAAGGTCAGCGTGGTGGGCGAAATCGTATCGGTTGCCGGTCCTGACCATCCCCCGGAGGCTCCCCACAGGGGGTTGATCCAGATGCCGCGCCCATAGGTTGCCGCCACCAGATCGTGCACGCTCGCCGTTACCGGCGCGGCGCTCAGCGCCACAACCGGAGCCTCCGGCAGGCCGCTTCCGTATGCCGACCAGCATTCTAAGAGCGCGCTTGCGCAGCTCGCGATCTGCCGCGTCGAATAAACTCCCTCATCGGTGGCGACGTATACCGTGCTCGCGCTCTGCGGGTCCACCACCAGACTGTTGGCCGGAGCCGCGGGCAGGTTGGCCATCATCGATGTCCAATGCATTCCGCCATCTGTCGAGCTGTACACCGTCTGCACTTTTTCACCAAGGCTCGGAATCCCCGCCACCGTCACATAAACCGTCTGTCCGGTCGTGTCGTGCGGGTCGACGAAGATACTGGTGATGTCATACCCGTAGTAGTTCATCGTGTGGGTGTCATTGCTGACAGGATTCAGCGCCGTCACGTCTGTCCACGCAGACCAAGTGCCCGTGGCGGAGTTATAGGTGCTCAACACATGCCCGGGCAGCGTGCCGCCGCCATTCGCCGAGCCGTACATGCCCACATAAACCACCTCGCCGCCACTCGGCAGAGCAGTCGAAACGGGCAGCGCCATCGCCGCCATCGTGCGAATCAGCGCATCGCCGCTGCACGGGCCGCTGAACGCATGGTTGTCGAAGATAGGGCTGATGGCGTCGCTCGAACTCCACCCCACGCCGCTGGCCGGGCCGCGCCACACGCGGCAGGTCCCGATCAGCAGCTTCGTGCTGTCCAACGGGTCCACCAGAAAGGGCGCCGGCGAAGTCATGCTCAACCCATCCCCGCCCACATCCGCGTCGGTCACAACTGCGCTAGCCCCAAACGCCGCCGGCGTGCAAGGGGCCGTCTGCGAGCACAGGTAGATGGAGACTCCCGCCTGGTTATTCACGTACCAGTTAGCGCTATTCGTGGGATCGACAGCCACCGGCCCGCCCTCGCCTCCCAGAATCTCCGGCCAGTCCGTCGTCGTCCCTGTTGTGCTTTTGACGCCGGCAGTTCCGTTGGCTCCCAGCCCGGCCATCATCGTGTACGGAGTCGCACCCGCCTGCGAGATGCTCTCCACCTCGGCCAGCGAACCCAGGCTTCCATTCAAATTTTCAAAATGAGAAGCATCGCTCGCGCTGCACACCGTCCCCGTCTCGCCGATAGCGTCGGTCGAGCGCCACAACCCGCTGTCGTTGCCCACAAAAATCTCCAGCGGATTGCTCGCAGGAACCGGATTCCAGGCCAGCGCATGCTGGTATTCGCCCACCCCGGCGCAGAAACCAACCGTGGAATTGGTCGTATTCCGCCATCTGCATCCCTGCGAGTAGGGGCAACTCGTCTTCCACAAATCGTTGGCCCCGGCAAAAACAATGGTCGTCTGTCCAGAGGGAACCGCCGCCAGCGCCAGGTTGTAGTCGCCGTTCACAATGGTGGCCGAACCCTGTCCCAGAACGTTCGTCTCCAGCGCCGCCGTCTGCCATTGCTGGGCAAAGGTGATCGTCAGGTTGGCGCAGTTGCCTGCGCTCGCCGCGCATAGGTCCTGCCAGATTCCCTGGTCCTGGTTGTACTTGTCCACCGTCCAGACAAAAGTGTCGCCGGTCTGCGGATTCACAGCCAGCGCGCCGCGAAAAATGGGGCAGGCTATCGATCCCGTGCTGCCGGAATTAGTGGGGCAAAGTCCCGCATTCGCCGC